>CALDFO010000053.1 GCA_937942205.1 uncultured Alphaproteobacteria bacterium | reverse complement strand
TCGGTCTTGAACCTCAGGCCCAGCACGAAATAGCGGCCAATGCGGTCGGTGAAGGAGGCCACCGGATACTGCATACCCGGATTGTTGGTGAAGGCACAGCAGTTGCCGCCGAACTGGTTGAACACATTGTTGATGCTCAGGAAGGCGGTATTGGGAATATCGAAGGCATTGATGTCGTAAGCCATGTTCACGTCGGTCTGCCAATAGGGCGGGATCGCGTTGGCGGCGATCAAGGTCGGGTTGCCGCTGAGATGGAACGAGCCGTAATAGCGTTCCACAAAGGTCAGCGACAGCGGCCCATCGACATAATCCGCCTGCAGGGTGATCCGGTCCTTGGGTGTCTGCGAGGTGCCCGCGGCATTGATGAAGGTGGTGCCCGGCAGGGTCTGCGACTTCAAGGTCGGCTGATGCGACCACATCAGGCGCAGGTTGAAGACACCGCTCCAGCCGTCGGCCATGTCCGCCAGATCGGTCCCGTAATTCACCGAGAAATCCATGCCTTCCGCATAGTTCAGCGCGACATTCTGCTTCACGTTGTAGTTCAGGATGGGATAGTTGGCCGCCGACGTGTTGGTGATCGGGAACGGGCGCACCACCAGGTTGCAAAGCGGTGACGTGCCGCCCGACGCGATGCAGATCTGCTGGGTCTGGGTGGCCGTGCCGCTGACGGTGGCGATCGCGTTGTTGATCTCCACATGATAGTAATCGGCAGTCGCGGTGAAGTTAGTAAGCCAGCCCGGCGTATAGACCAGGCCCGCGGTCGTGTTGCGCGCCACTTCCGGCACCAGGTTGGGATTGCCGCCGGTGATGTTCACCACCGAACCACCCTGCTTGGTCAGGAAGTCCACCAGGCCCGAGATGGTGCCGGTCTGGTTCTGGAACAGGTCATAAAGCGTCGGCGCACGGATATCCTGCGAACGCGTGCCGCGGAAGCGCAGGTCGTCGATGATCTGCCAGTCCAGGCCAATCCTGTAGGTCTGCGCCTCACCCGAAGTGCTGTATTCGGTGATGCGCCCGGCCGCGTTGAAGGTCAGTGCCTCGATCATCGGCAGATCCCGCAGCAGCGGAACCTTCAATTCCAGATCGCCTTCATAGACCGAGTTGGCGCCGCGCATCGGTGCGGTGATGTTCTTGGTCCATTTCAGCGCGCCGGTCGGCGGCGTGTTGCCGTCCAGGCCGACCCGCAGGTTCTGGATGTTGAAGACGTTATTGGTGACGTTGGAGGTCTCGACCAGGCTCTGCAGCCGATATTCGATACCGGCGGCAACCTTGATCGGTCCGGCCCAACCCTCAAACAGCGTGCCGGTGATATTGGCGCCGAAATCATCAAGGGTGTTGGTCGACTTCCAGCGCGTCTCGCCACCGACATAGTCGATGGCCGCCTGCGACGGCGCGCCATCGCCCAGCACATTCATCGGCACGCAGCCGGGGAAGGCGCCCGGCGCGGTGAGGGACACGCGGCAAACTATGTTGCCGGTGCGCGGATCGGTCACCGCGTCGATCGCGGCATACATGCGCTCGGTATTCACATTGTTGCGGGTGACCTGTTCCACCCGGCCTTCGCCATGGCTGTAATAGGCTTCCCAGTTGAAGCCGCCGAACACCGTGCCCTGCAGGCCGGCGCTGATCGACGCCGTGCTGGTGCGGTTGGTCAGATTCAACAGGCCGCCGAAGTCCTCATTGTAGCGGTTTATGTTGAAACTGGCGACGCCCGCATTGGTCAGCTGGGTCTGGTAGGCCGGCTTCAGATAGGGGTTGCCGCTGTAGATGGTCAGGGCGTTGGAGCCGGAAGTCGAAATCAGGTTCTGCTCATGCGACCAGGTGCGGCCATGGGAATAACCCATCTGCATATAGCCGCTGATATTGTCGTTGAAATCGTAATCGAAACGGCCGAACAACTGCGCGGTCTGCAGCGAAGGCACGACGAAAGACGGCTTTTTGTAACCGCCGTCGCCGCCCACCCCCACGCCGGCGATGGTCGTGGGCGTGCCGGCGTTGAAGGGCGCAAGCGTGCCGTCGGGCAGGAACTGCTGGTTTGCGAAGGGCCCGTTGGTCACTAGTCCGCCGAACGGCGCATTCGAGATGCGGGTGTTGATGACGCTCTGCAGTGGAGACGAGGCGGTACCCGCGCCCACCAGCGAGGTATTGTCCAGGCCATAGGGCCGGGGCGCCGCCGGAATGATGTCGCGGTTGAAGAATTCCGCGCTCCATTCGAAATGCAGGCGGCTGGTCAACTGCTCGCCGCCCGCCAGGCCGACACGGAACGAGCGGGCATCGCCCCAGGTCGATATGCCGCCCTGGAACTGGCCTTTCAGGCCCACGAAATGCTTGTCGAGGATGAAATTGGCGACGCCGGACACCGCGTCGGAGCCATACACGGCAGAGGCGCCGCCGGTCACCACTTCCACGCGCTGAACCAGCATCTGGGGCAGAGTGTTGATATCGACGGTGCTGTCGAAATAGGTCGGGGTGACGCGATGACCGTTCATCAGCACCAGGGTGCGGATGGGGCCCAGGCCATAGATGTCGAGATAGTTGCCGGTCGGCTGGTAGCCGCCATCGGAGGCGGTATCGCTGCCGCGCACCGGCGCAAAAACCGGAAGCTTGGCAAGGCCGGCGGGGATGCTTTGCGCACTGAGTTGCGCCAGCTGCTCGTCGGACAGGGCGGTAACCGGCGTCGGCGCCGAGGCTGCCGAATCGGCGATGCGCGAGCCCGTCACCACCACCTGCTCGATGTTGGGCTCGCGCCCGCCTGCTTCACCGGGCGGCGCCTGCATCACCGCGCCGCGCCGCAGCACATAGGCCCCGCCTTCGCCCCGGTCATTGGGCGCGACTGTCTCAAGCGGCTTGGTTTGCGGGGCCGGGGCCGCGGCGAACGCCGCTTGCGGCAAGGCGATCAGCGCTGCGCCGCACGCCAGCATAATGCGAAGTCTGGGTTTCATGTCCTGCCCCTGTCTGCGCTCCTCTGACCGGAGCTTTCGGGGCTAGACGAAGAAATGGGCCGCTCCCACACCGGGGGCTTTTATTTTTTTGCCGGACTGTTGCCGTCACGGCAGCGCGGTCCCAGCATACACAGATGATAATGGGGGATGCCATGACACTGAGCCGACGCATATTCGCGGGCGCTGCGACCGCCGCCCTGTTCCTGCCCGCCCCGGTACGCGCCCAAGCGGCAGGCCGGGTGAAGATGACCGAGGTCAAGCGGCTGACCCTGAAGGTCATACGCCCCGTCGGCACCTATCCCGACTTCCTCAACCGTCCGCGCGTCGTGAATATCGGCGGCGGCGCCTTTGTCGAGGTGCATACGGACCAGGGCATCACCGGGATCGGGCCGGACATCGATCCCGCCCTGCTGCCGGCCGTGAATGCCGTGCTCAGGGGCCAGGATCCGTTCGATATCAATCTTCTCGCCGCGCGGCTCTACAACCTGCCCACCGGCGACAATACCGTCGCCATGCCGGTGAAATTCCGCGGCACCGCGAGTGTCGAGGTCGCGATCTGGGACCTGATCGGCAAGATCGCGCGGCAACCGCTCTACAAACTGTGGGGCGGCGGGCGCGACCGCATAACGCCCTATGCCAGCATGTTGCGGCTATCGACGCCCGAGGAACGCGCCCAGCAGGCAGTCCGTCACAAGGCGGCAGGCTGGAAGGCGTTCAAGGTACGCGCCGGCTATGAAACAATGAAGGACGATATCCGGCTGGTGGAAACGATCCGCAAGGCGGTGGGCGACGACTATGTGCTGATGGTCGATGCCAACAAGGCAATCCTGGATACCGGCGTGACGGAAGGCACACGCTGGGATTTCGACCGCGCCGCCAAGACGGCGCTGGCCTATCAGCGCATGGGCGTGTGGCTGCTGGAAGAGCCGTTTCCGCGCGCCGACCTGGACCATCTTGTGGAATTGAACCGGCTGCTGACCATGAACCTGGCGGGCGGCGAGGGAAACCGCGGCATCGCGGAATTCCGCGCCTTGCTGGATCGCGGCGCCTTGGACATCGTGCAACCCGAAATCCAGATCGAAGGACCGAACCATCTGCGTCAGATCGCGACAATGGCGCAATCGATGAACCGCATGTGCATACCCCATCAGGGCGACAGCCGGCTCGGCACCATCTGCACCATGCACCTGGTGGCGAGCTGGCCGCAGAGCGTGTCGCCCTATTTCGAGCTGTTCAACGACCAGCCGATCGGGGACTACACCTATCCCTTCGCCATTTTCGAAAACCCGCCGACATTGCAAGCCGACGGAACTTTCGCGCTGCCGCAAGGCCACGGCCTGGGCGTCACGATCCGCGAGGATTTCGTCGAACGGCCCTGATGTACCGGCAATGGCGGCGCGGCTCAGATCATGGTCTTGAGCTGGGCGACGCCGTCGCGCAACCTGGCCTTCTCGCCCTCGCTCAGCGGCACGTGCGGCGGACGCGCCAGGTTCACCCGGTCGCTACCCATCATCAGGTTCAGGGCGTATTTGATGGCGTTGTAGTTGGAGCCATAGCCGTTGGCCGCCATCATGCCGGTCGCCTTGGTCAGCTTGTCGAAGGCCGGCTGCACGTCCTGGCCCGCGCGGTGCGCGGCGAAGATGTCGGCCACCAGCCTGGTATAGACATTGCCGGATCCCAGGATCACGCCGTTGCCGTGTTTCAGCGCGGCCAGCATGTTGTTGTCGGTACCCGAGATGATGTTCAGGCGCGAAGGCGTCTGGGTAGATAATGCCTCGAACTCATCGGCCACGCCATGGCTGTTCTTGATGCCGATGAAGTTGGTATACCGTTCCGCCATGGCGGCGATGAAGGCCGGGTTGATGGTCACGCCCGTCACCTGCGGAATGTCGTAATAGAGGACCTTGGTGGACACCGGAAGCTTGGCCATCACCAGCCGGAAATATTCCGAGATGCCTTCGGTCTTGGGGTTCTTGTAGTAGAAGGGCGGCTGGATCAGCACGCTGTCGCCGCCGATCGCCGCGGCATGTTGCGACAGCTCGATGGTTTCCTGGAAGTTGGGGGTGCCGGTGGTGATGATCAGGTCCAGGCCGTTCCTGTGCCGGATCGCGGTTTCGGCGATCTTCTTGCGCTCGGCCACCGAGAAGGAAGGCCCTTCGCCATTGGTGCCCAACACCAGGACGCCGTCGGCGCCTTGGGCTTTCCACCAGGCCAGCTGCTCGGCATAGGCCGCGGCGTCGAACGCGTAATTCCTGTCGCAGGGCGTGGTCGCCGCGATCCAGAACGTGTCCTTGGCCGCCGGGATCGGAGCCGGAGCTGCGGACACGCCCGTGGCAGCGACGGCGGCGCTGACCGCGCCCATGCCGACAAACATCCTGCGTGTGCTGTCCATGTCACTCCCCCTGTAATGGCGCCTTTCAAAGCGCCTCAGCAAGACGAAGGAGAAACGCCGTTCCACACCTGGGATTGCAACATGAGACGAAGAAAATTCGGCCGGGAGGCCGCAGCTTCCAGCCATATCCGCTGGCGGCCCGATCCGACAGCCCCGCGCCGCGTCAGCGGCGCAAAACAAAGCCGGTCCCTGCCGGGACCGGCCGCCAGCTTCCGCGCCTTTGTTCGTCCGGTGCGGCGCGATCGCGTTCTCAATCCGGAATGACGCCTCCGGCTCCGGCCAGGGGAGCCGGAGCCGGTTCGCGCCATGCGAGGCCCTTAGAGGTTCGCGCGCAGGCCGATGGTGAAGTAACGCCCCATGGCGCTTTGGGTGCTGTAGCCGGAGGTATAGGTCGGATACCACTGGCCGATGGTCCCGTTGGGAACATAGGCCGGCTGGGCGTTGAACAGGTTCTGGACCACGAAGTAACCCGTCACATCCGCGCCATCGAGCGTGAAGCTGCGCGAGATGTTCGCGTCCAACTGGTTCCATGAATTCACATGGGGATTGATCCAGTTGTTGATGGTCGGGGTCACCGGACCGCTCACCTGGCTGAAGCCGGACACCCAGGTGTTCTGGAGACCGATGGTCCACTTGTCCAGGGTATAGTTCAGCATGGTGCTGATGCGGGTGCTGGGGGCCGGCGTGCGCGAGAAGGGCGCGCCGGGGAACAGGACCGAATTGTTGATGACCGGCTGATAGGTCGCCAGCAACCGTCCCGTCCAGGATCCCTGCCAGTCTTCGATAATGTCCGACATCTGCCAGCCATAATTGGTCTCGAAGTCCCAGCCCTCGGTCGAGGTCGAGGCGGTGTTGAGGTTGAAGGTGTACAGCCGGGTTACCTGGTTGGCGGCGGTACGGTCGCTGAACGGCAGCGGACGCTCATAATTGTTGCAATAGATCGAGGTGCCGCCGGAGGACTCGCACAGCGCCTGGATCGTGTTGCCGGGCGCGATCGAGCCGATCGCGTTGGCCAGATGCAGGCGGTAATAGTCCAGCGACATGGTCAGGCCCGGAACGAAGTCCGGCGTCCACACCGCGCCCAGCGTATAGGTACGCGACACTTCCGGCACCAGCTTGGGATTGCCCTGGCTGCTGTAGGTGGTCGTGTAGTTCTGGAGCGGCGAACCCGCCGGGAAGTGTAGGTCGCCGTTGAAGACGTTCTGCAGCAGCGTGGCGGGACGGAACAGGTCGTCCAGGGTGGGCGCCCGGATGTCGATCGAGGTCGTGCCGCGGAAGCGCAGCGAGTCGTCGACGCCCCAGTTGAAACCGATCTTCCAGGTCTGCACCGAGCCGGACACCGAATAGTTGGTATAGCGGCCCGCCAGGTTCAGGTCGAAGTTGCGGATCAGCGGCACATCCTTGATCACCGGCACATTGGTTTCCAGCGCCACTTCCCAGACATTCTGGCTGGCCGTGATCGGCTGCAGGATCGCCTGGGCATAGCTGGGCAGCGAGGGATTGCAGATGCGCAGGCCCGTGCAGTCCACAAAGGTGCTGCTGGGCACGTTGGAGCCGACGGCATAGGAGTTGAAGCGCATTTCCGCCGACAGGGCGGCGGTGATCGGCCCCGCGCCCCAGCCTTCCAGGATTTCGCCCGAAATGGCGCCGCCGAAATCATCCAGCTTGTCGGTCTGGGTGAACGAGGTCGTCTCGAACACGTAATTGAAGGCGCTCTGGCTGATGGCGGTGGGACCGAAGGGATTGAGCGGCACGCAATTGGCGTATCGCGACGCCGTCGCCGCCTGGGTGGCGGCATAGCAGGCGATATTGCCGTTGGGCAGTTGGACCGCATCCTGTGCCGCATACATCTTCTGCAGATTCTGGTTGTTGACCAGATTCACCTTCAGGCGGTTTTCGGCGTGGGTGTAGAACAGGTTCCAGGCGAAGCGGCCGTTCATGACGGTGCCTTCGAAGCCGGTCTGCGCGCTCAGCACCCGGTTGACGCTGCCCGTGGCATTGGTGCCGGCCTGACCCAGGCCGGTGATGAATTCGCCCAACTGGAAGGTGTTGCTGGGCTGCACGCTTCCGCTGACCTGCAACGGATGGGTGCCGTTATTGCCCAACTGCGCCTGGATCGCGGGCGACAGGAAGGGATTGTCCTTGTAGAAGATCGCCGCCTGGTTGGCGCCGGGCTGGATCTTTTGCGGGAAATACCAGCCGAAGCTGTAGGCTTCCGAACCCTGGCCCTGGACATACCAGGTGACATTCTCGGCCAGGTCATAGCTGAAGCGGCCAAAGGCCGTGTTCTGGTGATAGCCGTTGAACATCTGGCCATAAGGGCTGTAGACGCCGTCGCCGCCCGAATTCAGGTTGCCGGTGCCCGCGGTCTTGTTGCCTTGCGCGTCGGTGGCGCCGGCGACGCCCGGGTTGAACGGCGCCAGGATGCCGTTGCCCACGAAATACTGGCCGTTGGCGCCGATTCCGGTCACGCCGGGCGAGCCGGTGTTACAGGCCGGAACACAGGCCTGGATCAGACCGCCGAAAGCGGAGTTGGGGCGGCGGCCATTGGCGATGGAGGTATAGGGATTGGCGATCGAGCCGGTGCCCGCCAGCGCCCGATATTCGGAGGGCGGACCATAGGGCCGGGCGGACTGGTTGACGGGGTCGCGGCGGCGATGTTCCAGCGAACCCTCGAAATGGCCGCGGCCGCCGAACAGTTCGGTGCCGAACGCCGCGCCGAGATTGTAGCTCATGGCGTCGGCATAAGTGGAAATGCCGCTATTGATGTCCGCCTTGAAGCCATTGAACTTCTTGTTGAGGACGAAGTTGACCACGCCGGTCACCGCGTCCGAGCCGTAAACCGCCGATGCGCCGCCGGTGACGACATCCACCCGCGAAATCAGCATCTGCGGCAGGGTATCGATATCGACCGTGCCGTCGGAATTGGAGGGGGCGGCGCGATGCCCGTCCAGCAGCACCAGGGTGCGCTGGCCACCGAAATTACGCAGGTTCAGCGTGTTGGAGGAATAGTTCTTCTGGCCGTCGCCCGGGCGGCCGATGGTCTGCGAGCCCTGGAAGATCGGCAGCTTGTTCAGACCGTCGGGCAGCGCGGTGGGCGTCGTGGCCAGCAGATCCTCGGTCGAGACGACCGTCAGCGGGGTGGGAGAGTTGGCGGCATCGGAGATCACGCGGCTGCCGGTGACGGTGATGGTTTCCACCGTCTCGGCAGGCTGGGCGTAGACCGCGCTGGGCAGCGCCACCATCGCGGCACCGCAAAAAAGCCAATGCTTGATCTTGAATGTCATGGGTCCCCCTGGACATGTCACGGGCCTTCCTGATGAAGGCTCTTCTGGGACCTAGACGGGAGGCGTGACACAAATCCGCCATCTTCGACGATGCGTTTTGGGTATCGGTTTTGTGCCCTGGAGCGTGTGTTGCCGCCGGGACGCAATACGGCCCGCTTCCCCAGGGCGCACCGGCGGGTTCCATCACAAATCCGCCCGGATACCGGCGGTGATGGTGCGCCCCATGGCGCTTTGGGTGCTGTAGCCGGAGGTATAGGTCGGATACCACTGGCCGATGGTGCCGTTGGGAATATAGGCGGGCTGGGCGTTGAACAGGTTCTGGACCACGACATAGCCGGTCAGGCCATAGCCCTGCAGACGGAAATTGCGGGTGATATTCACATCCATCTGGTTCCAGGAATTCACATGGGGCCTGACCCAGTTGTTGATCGCCGGCGTCACGGGACCGCCAACCTGGCTGAAGCCCGAAACCCAGGTGTCCTGCACCCCCACGGTCCAGCCGTTCAGGCTGTAGGTCAGGAAGGCGCTGACGCGCGTGCTCGAATTGGGGGCGCGGGTCCAGGGCGCGCCGGGAAAGAGCAGAGATTTCTGGATGACCGGCTGATAGGTCGCCAGGATTCGCGCCGTCCCGGCCCCTTGCCAGTCCTCCACCAGGTCCGCCATCCGCCAGGCGTAATTGCTCTCGAAGTCCCAGCCCTCGGTCTGGATGGAGGCGGTGTTGAGGTTGAAAGTATAGAGCTTGGTCGCGAAGTTGGCGATGCTGCGGTCGCTGAAGGGCAAGGGCCGGTCATAATTGGCGCAATAAATCGATGTGCCGCCCGATTCTTCGCAGATGCTTTGAATGGTGGTGCTGGGGGCGATCTGCCCGATCGCATTGGCCATGTGGATGCGATAATAATCCAGCGACACGGTCAATCCCGGAACGGAATCCGGCGTCCAGACGACGCCCATCGTATAGGTGCGCGACACTTCCGGCTGCAGGCGCGGGTTGCCCAGCGAGATGAAGGAGGCGGTGCCGGCATAATGACTGCCGGGCGGATTGGGCGCGGGCAGATCGACATGCAGATCGGTGAAGACGTTTTCCAGGATCGTCGCCGGGCGGAACAGGTCGTCCAGCGTGGGCGCGCGGATGTCGATCGAGGCGGTGCCGCGCAGGCGCAGCGGATCGACGACATTCCAGTTGAAGCCGATCTTCCAGGTCTGGACGGAACCGGAAACCGAATAGTCGGTATGGCGGCCCGCCAGATTGATGTCAAAAGCCTGGATCAGCGGCACATTCTTCATCAACGGCACTTCGGTTTCCAACGCCACTTCCCAGACATGCTGATCGGCATGGACCGGCTGCAGCACCGATTGGGAATAGAGCGGCAGACCCGCGTTGCACAGGCGCAGGCCCGTGCAATCCACCATGGTGCTGCTCGGCACATTGCTGGTGATGTCATAGCTGTTGAAGCGCACCTCCGCGGAAAGGGCCGCGGTGACCGGACCTGCCCAGCTATCCAGAATCCGGCCTGACACAGAACCTCCCATATCGTTCAGGATGTTGGTCTGGTGAAAGGCGGTGGTCTGGAAAATATAATCCAGGGCGGCGCGGCTGGGGGCGGTGGGACCAAAAGGGTCGATCGGCACACAGTCGGCGTAGCGGGCGGCCGTCGCGGCCTGGGTTGCGGCATAACAGGCGATAGTGCCGCTGGGCGTGCGGACCGCGTCCTGGGCCGCGTACATGCGCTGAAGATTCTGATTGTTGACCAGATCGACCGCCAGACGGTTTTCCGCATGGGTGAAGAACAGGCTCCAGTTGAAGCGCCCGTTCCCCACGGTGCCATCCAGCCCGGTCTGAACACTGAGAACCCGATTGATGCTGCCGGTGGCGTTCATCCCGGTCTGGCCATTGCCGACCAGGAATTTTCCCAACTGGAAGGTATTGGACGGCTGCACCGCCGGGGTGGCGGTGGGATTCTGCAACGGATTGGTGCCGTCATTGCCCAATTGCGCCTGTACCGTGGGTGTCAGGAAGGGGTTGTTCTTGTAGAACAGGTCCGCCTGGCCCGCGCCGGGCTGGATCTTTTGCGGGAAATACCAGCCGAAGCTGTAGGCTTCCGAGCCCTGACCCTGGAGATACCAGGTGATATTGTCGACAAGATCATAGCTGAAGCGGCCGAACAGCGTGCTCTGATGATAGCCGTTGAACAGGGTGCCATAGGGATTGTAGGCGCCATCGCCACCTGAATTCAGGTTGCTGGTGCCCGCCGTCGCCTGGCCCTGTGCATCGACGGCGCCGGGAATGCCGGGATCGAATGCGCGCAATACGCCATTTTCCGCGAACTGCGTGCCGCGCGCCAGAGGGCAGGCCGGCACACAACCCTGGACGACCCCGCCGAAGCTGGAATTGGGCCGCCGCCCGTCGGCGATCGTGGCATAGGGATTGGCCGCCGTGCCGGTACCCACCAGCGCCCGGTATGTGGAGGGCGGGCCATAAGGCCTGGCGGACTGGTTGACCGGATCGCGGCGGCGATATTCCAGCGACGCCTCGAAATGGCCGCGGCCGCCCAGCAGGGCGGTGCCCGCCGCCAGGCCGATATTGGTGGTCGCGGCATCGCCATAGGTGGAGAGGCCGCCATTGACGTCGGCCTTGAGGCCGATGAACTTCCTGTCGAGCACGAAGTTCACCACCCCGGTCACCGCGTCCGAGCCATAGACGGCGCTGGCTCCGCCGGTGGCGACATCCACCCGCGAAATCAGCATCTGTGGCAGGGTGTCGATATTCACGGTGCCATCAGCGTTGGACGAGGCGGCGCGGCGGCCATCGAGCAGCACCAGGGTGCGATTGGCGCCGAAATTCCGCAGGTTCAATGTGTTGCTGGAGAAATTGTAGCTGCCGTCGCCGGGACGGCCGATGGTTTGCGAGCCCTGGAAGATCGGCAGCTTGTTCAACCCGTCGGCCAGGTTGGCCGGAGCGGTGTCGCGCAACTGCCGGGTCGAGATCGCGGTCACCGGCATGGGCGAAATGGCGGCGTCGGCGATGACGCGCGATCCGGTCACGACGATGAATTCCACGGGCGGCGCTTGCGGGTCCGCCTCCGCGGCCTGGTCCTGCGGCGTGGCAGCGCGGCGCAGGACGATGATGCTGCCGTCATTGCTGGCGACTTCCAGGCCGGTCCCCACCAGCAGACTGTCGAGCGCCTCCCTCAGCTCCAGGCGCCCGGTCACGGCCTGTGTCTTGATGCCGTGCAACTGGCTGACGGGCGCGATGATCTGGACATTTTCCTGGCGCGCGAATTCGGGGATCGATTTGGCCGCTTCCTGCGACGGCACATCAATGTCGCGCGGCTCCGCGGCGGCGATAGCCGGAGGCAATGCGGCCGCCACGACGCCACAAGCAAGCCGGTACGCGGGCTTCCAAGCCATGTTTCCCCTGAGATGACTTTCGCGGCCCTTCTTGGTGAAGGCTCGATACACAACCAGCCTGAGATCAGCGCGCCAGATGCACCTCTCCTTCCCGTATATGAGCATGGGCGTTGAGGCTGACGGCGATGGTATGGGCGAAACCGACCGGATCGGTGGCCTTGAACAGGCCCGCGATTTCCTCACGCGCCAGCGCGGGATCGTCGATGACGATGCGCGTATCGCTGTAGCGGGCGAATTTGGCGGCGGCCTGGGCCAGGGTCTCGCCCTCGAAAGCCAGATGACCGTCCTGCCAGGCCATCTGGCGATGCACCTGCGCCACCGGCACGGGATTGGCGTTGATGGTCCCCTCGCGGTCCTGGGCGACCTCCGCCAGTGTGTTGGCGGAAATACGCAACGGCGTCACGCCGCTGGCGGGCGCGAAAATCTCGACAACGCCCTCGCGCACCAGGACCTGGACCGGCGTGGCCTCCATCCGGCTCACCGTGAAGCTGGTGCCGATGGCGCGCACATTGGTGCGCCCCGCCGTCACGACAAAGGGACGGCGCTTGTTCTTGGCCACATCGAACAGCGCCTCGCCATGCAGCAGTTCGATCTCCCGCACAGTCTCGGAATACCGCACCAGGATTCCGGAGTCGGTGTTCAGCGTGACCACCGACCCGTCCTGCAAGGCGACCACCTTGGTTTCGCCCTTGCCGGTGGAGACGCGGCCGCGCAGGCGCAGCGCCTGCCAGGCCCCGCCCGCGCCGATCAGGGCGGTGGCGGCGATGGCCCCGCCGATCCGCAGGGCCCGCCGCCGCGAAGGCGCCCGCGAAGGCATCTGGGCTGGAGCAAAGCTGCCGGGATCGAAATCGGCGCCCAGCGCCTGGGCCCGCTCCGTGTAGAGCGCCAGCGCCCGGATACGGGCATAAGCCCCCGGACAGCGCGCATCGCCAGCCAGCCAGTGCTGGAACTGGCGGGATTCGCCGGGTGACAGCCCCCCGCGATCGGCCCGGGCGGCCCAATCGGCCGCCTCGGCGTCAATCTGGTTTGCGGTCTTTGCGGTCATCGGGCTTTCTGAACTTTTCAATTGTGGGACTAGACGGTTGGGCGGGGTCAATTCCGCCATGCCGCAACCATTCCAGCATCAGCAGAAAACCGCGGCTCATATGCTTTTCCACGGTGCTTTCGGCAAGGCCCAGGCGCTGCGCCACCGCACGCTGCGACAGGCCCTGAACCCGCCTGAGAATAAAGACATCGCGCACCTTGCCCGGAAGCTGGGCGATCATGGCGGCCAGACGCTGCAATTCGTCGCGGGCGATCACTTGCTGTTCGGGCGACGGCGCCTCGCTGGCGACGGCCAGATAATCGAGATCGGGCACGGAGGACAGGGAGATCACTTTCCGGCGCCGGATGGCGTCTATCACCACCGATCCGGCAACCTGAAACAGGTAGCTTCTGGCGTCGCGGATATGCGCGACACTGTCCGCCGCCACCAGCCGGGTATAGGTCTCCTGGATGACATCCTCCGCATCGAGATCGACAAGATTCTTGTGCCGCAGCCAGGCCCGCAAGGCAGGCTCGTGCGGCAGCACATGCCGTCCCAGCCAGATCGCCCTTTCGTCCGACACCTGCCCCATGACGCCCATTTAAGGTCCGGATTCACCGGGTTGGCAAGGCAGCCACTTTTACAGGGCCCCGCGCCGCGCAGGGGCGCAACAAAAGACGGCCCTCTCCGGTCGCCAGGGTCAAAACGGGGATAAAATGGTGGGTGCGACAGGGCCCCGCGCCGCGCAGCGGCGCAACAAAAAGACGTTCCCTGTCGATCGCCAGCGCCAAACGAGATAAAAATGGTGGGCGCGACAGGGATCGAACCTGTGACCCCTTCCATGTCAAGGAAGTGCTCTCCCGCTGAGCTACGCGCCCCACCTGCGGAAAGGATCGGCTGTATAACCGCCCTCTCCCCCAAAGAAAAGCCGAAAACCGAGGCCCCGCCCGCCCCTTAGGCGGCGGCCAGCATCCGGTCCACTTCGGCCACGATTTCCCGCAAATGGAAGGGTTTGGACAGCACCTTGGCCTGCTTGGGGGCGCCCGATGAGGGATGCAGCGCCACGGCGGCGAAACCGGTGATGAACATGATCTTGAGGGCCTGGTCGCGCTCGGCGGCGCGCTTGGCCAGTTCGATCCCGTCCATGCCCGGCATCACGATGTCGGTCAGCAGCAGATCGAAGGCGATGCCCTGGATGCAGTCCCAGGCTTCGCCGCCATCGCCGAAATCGGTGACGGTATGGCCCGCCTTGATCAGCGCCGCCGCAAGGAACTTGCGCAAGGATTCGTCGTCTTCCGCCAGTAGGATATGCGCCATTCTCAGCCCGCCTGCCGTCTCCATAAAAGCCTATACCGCATCCGGCGTAAACCGTGGTTAACAAAGGCCGGTTTGAGGCCCATTGCCAGCCCTGGATGACCCCGTCCGGGTTGCCAGCCCGGGCCCCGGATGCTTCCCTGTCCCCCGGTTTTGAGTTGTCGCCATGGCCCTGCCACCGAACAGCCCCGATGCAGTCCCCTTCGTGCCTTTCCGGCTCGACCGTCCGGCGTGCCAGACGGTTCCTTTCCTGTTCGCCTCGCCCCATTCGGGCCGCAACTATCCCGCCAGCCTGCTGGCCCGCTCGCGGCTGGACGCCACCACCCTGCGCCGGTCGGAAGACGCCTTTGTGGACGAGCTCTATGCGGGCGCCCCGGCGCTTGGCGCGCCCCTGCTGGCGGCCCAGTTCCCCCGCGCCTTCCTGGACGTCAATCGCGGCATCGCCGAACTGGATGCCGCCATGTTCGACGGCGCGCTGAAGGTGCCGGTGGACGCGCCCACGCCGCGGGTCACGGCCGGGCTGGGCGTGATTCCGCGCATCGTGCGCGATGGCGCGGAAATCTATCGCGGCAAGCTGGGCCGGGCCGAGGCCGATGAACGGCTGGCGGGCCTGTACCGGCCCTATCACCAGGCGCTGGCGGCGCTGGTGGCCGAAACCCATGCGCGCTTCGGCGTGGCGGTGCTGATCGACTGTCACTCCATGCCCTCGGCGCTGTCGGTGCCCGACATCGTGCTGGGCGACCGCTATGGCGCTTCCGCCGCGCCGGTGCTGACGGCGCGGGCCGAACAGGCGCTGCGGCGCGAGGGGTTCTCGGTGGTCCGCAATACGCCCTATGCGGGCGGCCATACCACGGCCACCTATGGCCGGGTGGCGTCCGGCATCCATGCGCTGCAGATCGAGATCAACCGCGCCCTGTACCTGGACGAGGACAAGATCGCCAAGAAGCCCGCCTTCGAGTCGGTGCGGACGCGGCTGACACGGGCCATGCAATGGCTGACGGCGATCCCGCTGTCCCAACTGGGCGGCCGCGAACCGCTGCCCGAAGCAGCCGAATAGAAACGGTTTTCACGAGGAATTCTGCGGACTGGCCAGGAGCCGCGAGCGAAGTCGCTTTTGCCTTAGGGATTTTGGTTGCCGGGCAGGAGCGCAAAACCACGCTCGCGTTTTGCGCCAGAGATTTCGGCCCATGGCCAGGCGCGAGGAGCGATGTGGACGTCAGGCCCATGAGCGACGAGCAACACCGCCATGGGCCGAAAGATCGGCGCAAAAAAATGGCCGCTCCGAAGAGCGGCCAAGTTCAGGGAGGAAACGCCCAGGAAGGGCAGCGGCTTCGCAATCGCAGATCGCGATGCCGCACTGCAACAATATGCCGGAACTCCCATTTGTCTGCAAGTGTATTTGCGCCCGGAAGTGTGACAAATACCTCGGAAACCCTGGTTAAAAGCCACATTCCTGCCCGGTTTCGCGCCGTCCTGCTGCCTCCTTCGGCATTTG
This sequence comes from uncultured Alphaproteobacteria bacterium, assembly GCA_937942205.1. Taxonomy (GTDB): domain Bacteria; phylum Pseudomonadota; class Alphaproteobacteria; order Micropepsales; family Micropepsaceae; genus Rhizomicrobium. Next base: position 3,170 of record CALDFO010000053.1, on the reverse strand, counting down.
TGCAATGCACAAAACACAGGGCCGGCATGAAGGGCGGATTCACCGGCCCGTAACAGGCGCGCAACAAAAGAGTCGCGCGAAGCAGCTACTTCCCCGCCAAGGCAAGGCTTGGGAGACATCCGATGGCCGACATCGCATGGTTCGAGAATGCGCTGGGCAGCTTCAATCCGGCGCGCCCTTCGGCGGCTCCGGTCACCGCGATAGACACCGCCCGCTTCCGCCGCCACCGCACCATCTTCATCTCGGACACCCATCTGGGCACGCGCGGCTGCAAGGCCGAGGCGCTGGCCGACTTCCTGGCGCACAATGCCTGCGAGACGCTGTTCCTGGTGGGCGACATCGTGGACGGCTGGCAGATCAAGCGCCGCTGGTTCTGGACCGAGGCCCAGAGTCATGTGGTGCAGGAAATCCTGCGCAAGGTGGATGGCGGCACGCGCGTCATCTTCGTGCCGGGCAACCATGACGAATTCGCCCGCGATTATGCCGGGCGCCAAATCTTCGGAAATAAATTCGGCGGCATCGAAATCACCGCCGAGGCCATTCATGAGACCGCCGACGGCAAGCGGCTGTGGGTGCTGCATGGCGACCGTTTCGACGGGGTGATCGCCTGCGCCAAATGGCTGGCCCATGCGGGCGACTGGGCCTACGGCCTGGCGCTGCGCGGCAACGACATCCTGTTCCAGGTCCGCAAGCGGCTGGGCCTGCCCTACTGGTCGCTGTCGGCCTGGCTGAAGCACAAGGTCAAGAACGCGGTCGAATACATCTCCCGCTTCGAGGAGATCGTGGCGCGCGAGGCCCAGATGCGCGGCGTGGACGGCGTGGTGTGCGGCCATATCCATCATGCCGAAATCCGCCGGATCGGCGATGTGCTCTACCTCAATGACGGAGACTGGGTTGAAAGCTGCAGCGCCCTTGTCGAAGATGCCCGCGGACATATGGAGATTCTGCACTGGGCACCGCCTCCCGCGACTCGCGCCCGCGCCGACAGCCCCGCCGCGGCCCGTCCCCGCGCCGTCTCCGCGCCCGCGCCCGCGTCTGTACCCGCTTAGGTCCAGGCGGCTTGAGCCGGGCTCCATTCCCGGCGTGGCGGCGCATTTGAAGATCCTGATCGTCACGGATGCCTGGACGCCGCAGGTCAATGGCGTGGTCCGCACGCTGGAAACCCTGGCCCAGGACCTGGCCGCGCTGGGCCATACCGTCCGCATGGTGACGCCGCTGGGGCGGCGCACCTTTCCGCTGCCCACCTATCCGGAAATCCGGCTGGCCCTGTTCCAGAAGCGCGCCCTGACACGCGAAATGCGCGATTTCGCGCCCGACGCGGTGCATATCGCCACCGAGGGCAGCCTGGGACTGGCGGCGCGCAGCATCTGTCTCAGGCATGGCATCGCCTTCACCACCGCCTTCCACACCCGTTTCGCCGAATATGTCCATGCGCGTTTCCGCATGGTGCCCGAAAGGGTGGTCTGGCGCTGGCTGCGCTGGTTTCACCGCCCCGCCACCGCCGTGATGGTGGCGACAAACACACTGAAGGCCGAACTGGAAGCGCACGGCTTTCCCAACCTGCGGATCTGGTCGCGCGGCGTGGATGTGGAGAAATTCCGCCCCCTGCCGGGGGTCCGCCAGCCCTATGACGCCCCCATCTGGATCTCTGTCGGGCGGGTGGCGGTGGAGAAGAATATCGAGGCCTTCCTGGCCCTGGACCTGCCGGGCACCAAGCTGATGGTGGGCGACGGCCCCGCCCGGGCCAGCCTGGCGCGCAAATATCCCGATGTGCGCTTCGCGGGCGCCCTGAGCGGCGAGGCGCTGACCCGCGCCTATGCCGGCAGCGACGTCTTCGTCTTTCCCAGCCGCACCGACACTTTCGGGCTGGTGACGCTGGAGGCGCTGGCCTGCGGCCTGACGGTGGCCGCCTATCCGGTGGAAGGCCCCCGCGATGTGGTGGGGCCGGATAACCCCGGCGGCGCCGATGTGGCGGTGCTGGACGAAGACCTGCGGGCGGCCTGTCTGGGGGCGCTGGCCCTGCGCCGCGCGCCCCGGAGCACCACCCCCCGCGCCTTTGCCGAGGCCCGGTCCTGGCGGGCCTGCACCCTGCAATTCCTGCGCAATATCGTGGTCGAGCCGGACCCGCCCCCTGCCCCATAAAGCCCGATCCGGGGCGGGCCTTATCGAAATCTTCCGGCTGGGCTAGAAGGGGCGGCATTCCCTCTGGTTCCCGCCCTTTCATGTCCTCCCAGCCCCGGCTCACGGCCCGCGAATATGCCTTTCTCGGCCTGGCGGTGCTGTTCTGGGCCGCCTTTGTCATCGTGCTGGGCAAGGATACCAGCTGGGACTTCCGCAACTATCACTGGTACGGCCCCTATGCCCTGCTGAACGGCCGCATGGGACTGGATGTGGCGGTGGCGCACCAGGGCAGCTGGTACAATCCCTATCTGGACGTGCCCTTCTATCTGCTGGCCGCCCACACCAGGGCCTGGATCGCGCTGGGCGTGCTGGGCGCGGTGCAAGGCGCCACGGTGGTGCCGCTCTATCTGATGGCGCGCGCCGGGCTAAACGTGCCGGGCGCGGCCTTTTCCGATATCAAGCTGATGGCGGGCGCGCTGGCGCTGCTGGGCCAGGCCGGGGCGCTGACCCTGACCGAGTTCGGCACCACCTATTACGACAATGTGATGGCCGCCTTCGTGCTGTCGGGCCTGGCCATCATCGTGCTGAACCGCCGGACGCTGCGCGAGGGACCGCTGGGCAAGGCGGCCCTGATCTCGGCCGCCGCCGGGCTTGTCACCGGCATGGCGACGGGCCTGAAGCTGCCGGAAATGCCCTTCTGCGTCGGCTTCGCGGCGGCGCTGCTGGCGGTGGGCGGAAGCCGGCGGCATATCGCGGTGCGCCTGCTGGCGGGCGGCGCGGCGGGGGTCGTCGGGGTGGCGCTCTTCAGCGCGCCCTGGATGCTGTATGTGTGGGACCTGACGGGCAATCCGCTGTTTCCCTATTTCAACGACTATTGGAAATCGCCGCTGGCGCTGGCGGAGCCGTATCGCGACCTGCGCTTTGTCCCCACCCAGTTCTGGCGGCAGGCGCTGTTTCCGTTCCTGTTCACCCTGGACTGGCACGTCGCCAACGATCTCAGCTTCCAGGATGCCCGCGTGGCGCTGTCCTATGTGCTGATGATCGCGGCG
>CALDFO010000052.1 GCA_937942205.1 uncultured Alphaproteobacteria bacterium | reverse complement strand
CTATTCCGCCTCGGCGCGCATCATCACCACCGCCGATCAGATGCTGCAGCAGCTCGAACGGCTGCCGAGCTAAAACGGGACACGGGAAAGGCCCGTGAAACGGGCCTTTCCCGCATCATACGCGCAATTTGAAGGCGGGTTTTATGCCTTCATTTACCACGGTTCTTGGCCCTTTTTAAACGCGGGGCCGCGTAGTTTCGCCGTTGAGAGTGTTGGGAGTTTTATCATGGAAGAGCGCAAAGGACGCGTGAGCTACGTCATCGGCCCCGATGGGTCGCCGTTGACGCTCGCCGATCTGCCGCCGCCCTCGACGCGCCGCTGGGTCATCCGCCGCAAGGCCGAGGTCGTGGCCGCGGTGCGGGGCGGCCTGTTGAGCCTGGACGACGCCTGCAAGCGCTATACGCTGACGGTGGAGGAATTCCTCGCCTGGCAACATGCGATCGACCGCTTCGGGCTGGCGGGGCTGCGCGCGACCCGTGTGCAGCAGTACCGTAATTGAATCTGTGCCGCCCGCGCCGCGTGGGCGGCACAATCTGCCGCCCCGTTTCCGGTCATTCGTAAACGGGCGGTTAAGCAAGACCCCGCGCGCGACATCTGGTCCGCGCATTTTCCCTTAAGCCAAATTTTACCGTAAGGGCGGCAATGTTTGCCTAGCAGCGGCACGGAGGTTTCCCCCGTGTCTCTTCCAGGAGGACATCTTGCCCGAGTTCTTTAAAGCGGTTGGCGCGGCGCGGTTCGGCGTGATGGCCGGCGTGGCCGCCGTTCTGACCGCCTTCTTCCTTTATATCGCGGGCGCGCTGACCGAAGCGCCCAAGACCATCCTGTTCTCCGGGCTGGAATCGCGCGACGCCGCCGCCGTGACCACCAAGCTGGACTCCATGGCGGTCAAGTATGACGTCAAGGACGGCGGCACCATCCTGGTCCCCGCCGACCAGGTGACCAAGCTGCGCATGGCGCTGGCCCAGGAGAACCTGCCCGCCGCGGGCGTCGGCTACGAGATTTTCGACAAGTCCGACACCTTCGGCACCACCGCCTTCGTCCAGAACATCAATCATCTGCGCGCCCTGGAAGGGGAGCTGTCGCGCTCGATCCAGACCATCGAGGGCGTGGAATCGGCCCGCGTTCACCTGGTCATCCCCGAACGCCAGGTCTTCGCCCAGCAGGAACAGCCGCCCACCGCCTCGGTGGTGCTCAAGACCCGCCGCCGCATGGACAAGGGCCAGGTCCAGGCCATCCAGCACATGGTGGCCGCCGCCGTCGCCTCGCTGGCCGCCGACCGCGTCGCCATCGTGGACGATCGCGGCAACCTGCTGGCGGGCGGCGACAAGTCCGGCTCCATGGCCCGCAACCAGGAGGAAGACACCTCCAATTATGAAAGCAGCCTGCGCGGCCGCATCGAATCCATCGTCGCCTCGGTGGTGGGCGCGGGCCATGTCCAGGTCCAGGTGGCGGCCGACATCAACTACAACCGCACTCAGACCACGTCCGAGACCTTCGATCCCGACAGCAAGGTGGCGCGCTCGACCCAGACGGTGGAGCGCAACGCCTCCGACACCTCCGGCGGCGGCAATGCCGTGTCGGTCGCCAACGCCCTGCCCGGCGCGGCGGCGGCGGGCGGCGGCGAATCCAACCGCAACAGCTCCGGTTCGACCGAGGAAACCATCAATTACGAGATTTCCAAGACGGTGAAGACCTCGACCGTGGACGGCGGCGAAATCAAGAAGCTGTCGGTCGCCGTGGTGGTGGACGGCACCACCACCGGCGAAGGCGCCGGAACCTACAAGCCGCGCAGCGCCGCCGAAATGGCCCAGATCACCGCCCTGGTGAAATCGGCGATAGGCTTCGACGCCGGCCGCGGCGACCAGGTGCAGGTCACCAACATGCAGTTCGCCCGCCTGCCCACCGGCGACGGCACCGAGGCGGCCGCGCCGCTGCTGGGCCTGGATAGCGGTTACTGGTTCAAGATCATCGAGGCCGCCATCCTGTGCCTGACGGCGCTGCTGATCGGCCTGTTCGTCGCCAAGCCCCTGATCAACCGCATGTTCGCCGCCCAGAACGCGGCGGCCGGCGGGGTTCTGCCCCAGTTCTCGCCCGTCGCGGGCCCCCTGCCCGCGCCCGGCGCCGCCATGGCGGACGCCGCCCCCGGCGCGCCCGCCGCCATCGCCGCCGACAGCGCGCCCGCCGCCCTGCCCTCGCCCGTCGCGGGCCTGGACCTGAGCCGCGTGGACGGCCAGGTGCGCGAATCCGCCATCAAGAAGGTCGGCGAAGTGGTCCAGGCGCATCCGGAGGAAGCCCTGGCGATCATCCGCACCTGGCTGCACCAGCCGGCTTAGGGACACACCATGTCGAAACCCGCCAAATCCGCGCTCAAGGACGATATCCGCTCCCTCTCCGGGGCGGAGCGCGCCGCCGTCATCATGCTGTCGCTGGGCGAAGACCATTCCCAGCGCATCTGGGAGATGATGGACGAGGAGGAGATCAAGGAAGTCTCCCAGGTCATGTCGAACCTGGGCTCGGTCAGCGCCACGCTGATCGAGAAGCTGCTGGTGGATTTCGTCAGCCAGATGTCGGGCACCGGCTCGCTGATGGGCTCCTATGAATCCACCGAGCGCCTGCTGGCCGGCATCCTGCCGGGCGAGAAGGTCAGCACCATCATGGAGGAAATCCGCGGTCCGGCGGGCCGCACCATGTGGGACAAGCTGGCCAATGTGAACGAAACCGTCCTGGCCAACTATCTGAAGAACGAATACCCCCAGACCGTCTCGGTGGTGCTGTCCAAGATCAAGCCGGAACATGCCGCCCGCGTCCTGGGCGCCCTGCCCGAGGAATTCGCCCTGGAAGTCGTGCAGCGCATGTTGCGGATGGAAAGCGTGCAGAAGGACATTCTGGACAAGGTCGAGCAGACCCTGCGGGTGGAATTCATGTCCAATCTGGCGCGCACCGCCAAGCGCGACGCCCATGAGCAGATGGCGGAAATCTTCAACAATTTCGACCGCCAGACCGAAAGCCGCTTCATCACCGCCCTGGAAGAGCGCAGCCGCGACAGCGCCGAGCGGATCAAGGCGCTGATGTTCACCTTCGAGGATCTGTCCAAGCTGGACCCCGGCTCGATCCAGACCCTGCTGCGCAATGTCGAGAAGGACAAGCTGGGCCTGGCGCTGAAGGGCGCCACCGACGGCCTGCGCGACGTCTTCTTCTCCAACATGAGCGAGCGCGCCGGCAAGATCCTGCGCGACGACATGGAAGCGATGGGCCCGGTGCGCCTGAAGGACGTGGACGAGGCGCAGATGCGCATGGTCAACGTCGCCAAGGACCTGGCCAACAAGGGCGAGATCATGATCGCCGGCGGCAGCGGCGAAGACGAGCTGGTGTACTGATGACAACCCAACAGGCCGCCCGCAAGTTCACCTTCGACACCGAATTCGTGGCGGCGCAGGATGTGCCCGCCCCCAGCGCCCGCGCCCGTCAGAAGCAGACCCTGACGGTCGAGGAGCTGGACGGTCTGAAGGCGGCCGCCCGCAGCGAAGGGGAAAATGACGCCAGCGTCCGCGCCGCCGAGGCGCTGGAGCGCGGAATCGCCGCCCTGACCATCTCCGTGCGCGCCGCGCTGGACAACAGCCGGGCCCAGATCGAGGAGGTGCGCGCCGAGGCCGCCGCCATCGCCCTGGCCATGGCCCGGAAGATCGCCCCTGCCGCACTGTCCGCCCTGCCCGCCGGAGATGTGGAAAACGCCCTGCGCGCCGCCATGCATCAGGCGATCGGCGAACCGCGCATCACCCTGCGCGCCGCGCCCGATGTGGCGGCGGTGCTGGAGCCGCGCATCGCCGAGATCGCCTATCAGGAAGGCTATGAGGGCCGGGTGATGGTGACCGCCGACCCCCACATCACCGGCGCGGACTGCCGCATCGAATGGCGCGGCGGCGGCGCCGAGCGCAGCGGGCAGACCATCGAGGAGGCGCTGACCGCGCTGATCGAGCGGCGCTTCTCCACCATCCAGACGTCCGACAGCGAAGTGAAAGGATAACCGCCATGGCGACCGACAATGTCGATCTGCCCGATCTCAGCAGCGAAACCACGCCGGGCGCGCCCGCGCTGCTGAACAACGATGCCCCGGCGGAGGCGATGCCCAAGCATTCGGCCGCCGACCTGGAAGCGGTGTTCGACGTGCCGGTCACGGTCAGCGCCGTTCTGGGCAAGAGCGCGATGGAAGTCAGCCAGCTCCTGAAGCTGGGCAAGGGCACTATCGTCGAGCTGGACCGCAAGGTCGGCGAAGCCATCGACATCTATGTGAACGACCGGCTGGTCGCGCGCGGCGAAGTGGTGCTGGTCGAGGAACGGCTGGGCATCACCATGACGGAAATCATCAAGGCCGGGTCCGGCTCGTAGCGTTTTTCAGGTCTTCATCCTTCGACGGGCTCAGGATGAAGACGAGGTTTCAATCCTCACCCTGAGCCTGTCGAAGGGTGAGGAAGCAGGAGAGTAGGATGCGTCTTCTTATCGTCGGCGGACTGCAGGGCCAGATCGGCCTCGCCACCAAAATCGCGATGGACCGGGGGGCGAAAGTCACCCATGCCGCGAATATCGAACAGGCCCTGGGCACCTTGCGCGGCGGCATGGGCGCGGATCTGGTGTTCTGCGATGTGGGACTGGAGATTTCCGCCCTGGTGCGCGGCCTGGCCGCAGAGCGCATCTGCACCCCGGTGGTGGCCTGCGGCATCGGCACCGACACCCGCCGCGCGGTGGACGCGATCCGCGCCGGCGCCAAGGAATATCTGCCCCTGCCCGCCGACGCCGAACTGATCGCCGCCGTGCTGGCCGCGGTGGCCGACGAAAGCCATCATCTGATCTATGAAGACGAGGCGATGGGCGCGGTGCTGGGCCTGGCCGACCAGATCGCCGGCAGCGAAGCCTCGATCCTGATCACCGGCGAAAGCGGCACCGGCAAGGAGGTGATGGCGCGTTATATCCACCGCAAGAGCCATCGCGCCGACAAGCCGTTCATCTCGGTCAACTGCGCCGCCATCCCGGAAAACCTGCTGGAATCGGAATTGTTCGGCCATGAGAAGGGCGCCTTCACCGGCGCCATCGCCCGGCGGATCGGCAAGTTCGAGGAAGCCAATGGCGGCACCCTGCTGCTGGACGAAATCAGCGAGATGGACGCCCGCCTGCAGGCCAAGCTGCTGCGCGCCATCCAGGAACGCGAGATCGACCGGGTCGGCGGCACCAAGCCGGTCAAGGTGGATATCCGCATCATCGCCACCTCCAACCGCGACCTGGCCGAAGCGGTCAAGCACGGCACCTTCCGCGAAGACCTGCTGTACCGCCTCAATGTGGTGAATCTGCGCCTGCCGTCCTTGCGCGAACGCCCCAAGGATATCCGCGCGCTGTCGCATCATTTCGCGCGCAAATATGCCGAGGCCAACGGCGTGCCCTATCGCCCGATCTCGTCCCAGACCGAGCGCGTGCTGCTGTCCCATGCCTGGAAGGGCAATGTCCGCGAGTTGGAAAACACCATCCACCGCGCCGTGCTGCTGGCGCAGGGGCCGGATATCGCGCCCGAAGCCATCCGCCTGCCGGACGGTTCGCAGGTCAGCGCCGCCCCGGCGGTGACGCCGCAGAATGCCAGCGTGCAGGCCGCGGTGGTCAACGCCACCGCCGTCACGCGCGGGCTGGTGGGCCGCACCGTCAGCGATGTCGAACGCGACCTGATCCTGGACACGCTGGACCATTGCCTGGGCAACCGCACCCATGCCGCCAACATTCTGGGCATCTCGATCCGCACCCTGCGCAACAAGCTGCGCGAATATTCGGACTCCGGTCTCAGCATTCCCGGTCATGGCGAACAGCGTCCGGACCCGCAGCAAAAAGACCTGCAGCAGAAGCTCGCCGGCTAGACCCGAAGACGACCGTCCGCCGGACAGGAAAGAGCGTTGACAGATGAGTGATATCGGCACCACCGCCAAGCCGGGCATCCTTTCCGGCCTCGATTTCTCGCCGGCGGGCATCTTCGGCTATATCCGCAAGTCCGACCTGGGCCTGGCGGTCGGCATCATGGCGATCCTGGTGGTGCTGATCGTGCCGCTGCCGACGCTGATGCTGGACATCCTGCTGGCCTTCTCGCTCAGCTTCTCCATCCTGATCCTGATGACGGCGGTGTTCATCCGCAAGCCGCTGGAGTTCAGCAGCTTTCCCACCATCCTCCTGATCACCACCATGCTGCGGCTGGCGCTGAACCTGGCCTCCACCCGCCTGATCCTCAGTCACGGCAATGAAGGCACCGCCGCCAGCGGTTATGTCATCCAGGCCTTCGGCAACCTGATCATGCAGGGCAATTTCGTCATCGGCCTGATCGTCTTCGCCATCCTGATCGTGGTGAACTTCATCGTCATCACCAAGGGTTCGGGCCGCATCGCCGAAGTCGCCGCCCGCTTCAGCCTGGACGCCATGCCCGGCAAGCAGATGGCGATCGACGCCGACCTGTCGGCGGGCCTGATCGACGAGCAGGAAGCCAAGGCGCGCCGCAAGACGGTGGAAGCCGAATCCAGCTTCTTCGGCGCCATGGACGGCGCCAGCAAATTCGTGCGCGGCGACGCCATCGCCGGACTTCTGATCGTCGCCATCAACATCATCGGCGGCATCGTCATCGCCGTCGCCCAGAAGGGCATGAGCTTCGGCGACGCCACCCACACCTTCACCCTGCTGACGGTGGGCGAAGGCCTGGTGTCGCAGATGCCCGCTTTGATCGTCTCCACCGCCGCCGGCCTGATGGTGTCCAAGGCGGGCATCGACGGGGCCACCGACAAGGCGCTGGTCGGCCAGTTGTCCTTCTATCCCCAGGCGCTGGGCATGGCCGCCGCGGTGATGGGCATCGTCGCGGTCCTGCCGGGAATGCCGACCCTGGTGTTCGCGCCGCTGGCCGGCGGCACCGGCGCGCTGGCCTGGTTTGCCTACAAGAAGAAAGACGCCCGCGCCGCCGAGGCCGCCGCCGAAGTGGCGCAGACCGAGGCCGCGCCCAAGGAGGAACCCATCTCGGCCACCCTGGCGATGGACCTGCTGCGGATCGAACTGGGCTATGGCCTGCTGCCGCTGATCAACGATGTGCAGGGCCACCGCATCACCGACCAGATCAAGGCGCTGCGCAAGCAACTGGCGCAGGAAATGGGCTTTGTGATGCCCGCCGTCCGCATCCTGGACAATATGCAGCTGGGCGCCAACGAGTATCAGATCCGCATCAAGGAATTCGAATCCGGCAAGGGCGAACTGTTCCCCGGCTCCTTCCTCATCATGGACCCCAAGGGCCTGCCCATCGACCTGCCCGGCACCCACACCACCGAACCGGCCTTCGGCCTGCCCGCCACCTGGGTCAGCGGCAGCCTGAAGGAGGAAGCCAGCTTCCGCGGCTTCACCGTGGTCGATCCCGGCACGGTGCTGACCACCCACCTGACCGAGGTGCTGAAGTCGCACATGGCCGAACTGCTCTCCTATGCGGAGACCAAGAAGCTGCTGGACGACCTGCCGCCGGAGAACAAGAAGCTGGTGGAAGAACTGATCCCCTCCCAGACCAGCGTCACCGGCGTGCAGCGCGTGTTGCAGACCCTGCTGTCGGAGCGCGTCTCGATCCGCGACCTGCCCGCCATCCTGGAAGGGATCGCCGAGGCGGTGGGCCATACCAAGAACGCGCTCTACATCACCGAGCATGTCCGCGCCCGCCTGTCGCGCCAGCTTTGCCACGCCAACCTGTCGCCCAGCGGCTATCTGCCGCTGATCGCTTTGTCGCCCGCCTGGGAACAGGCCTTCGCCGAATCCATCGTCGGCCAGGGCGAGGACCGCCAACTGGCCATGGCGCCGTCGCAGCTTCAGCAGTTCATCCAGGCGGTACGCCAGGGCTTCGACGAGGCCAACGACAAGAATGAGGCGCCGGTGCTGCTGACCAGCCCGCAGATCCGCCCCTTTGTCCGCTCGATCATCGAACGCTTCCGTCCCGCCACGGTGGTGATGAGCCAGAACGAAATCCACGCCTCGGTGCGGCTGCGCACCCTGGGCCAGGTTTAACGGAGGCCAGGGCCAGCCATGGTGCTGTCGGCGCAAACCACCGGAACCCTGATCCGCTTCCCGCGCGCCGACCTGCGCGGCCTGCTGGGAGCGGCGATGAAACGCCACCGCCTGCCCGAAACCCTGGCCGATGCGCTGGTGCGCGACGCCGCCGGCTTTCCCGACGTCAGCGCCGACGCGGCGCTGGCCTTCGCGCTGGATCAGCGCATGACCGCCGCGCCGCTGGACCTGGAGAAGGCGCGTGGCATCCTGCTGGTCGGTCCCGGCGGCAGCGGCAAGAGCGCCGTCGCCGCCAAGATCATCCATGCCGCCCGCCTGATCGGACGCCGAACGGAACTGGCACGGGCCGATGGCGGCCTGGCCCTGTTCCGCAGCCGCACCAACCCACCCGGTCTTCTCACCGTAATGGAGGCCGAAGGCTTCAATCCGCTCAACGCCCGCGCCGCCTCGGCCTTTTCGGCCTTAGGGGAAATCGAGGGTGTGGACACCATCGGCGTGGTATCGGCCCTGTCGGATGCCGAGGACGTCGCCGACATCGTGGCCGCCTTCCGCTTTCGCCGCGTGATCGTCACCCATATGGACCGCACCCGCCGCCTGGGCGCCGCCCTGGCCGCCATCACCGGCGGGGTGCGGCTGGCCCATGTCACCCACGGCCCGCGCGCCGAAGATTCCCTGGATACGCTGACGCCCGGCACCCTGGCGGGGCTGCTGCTGGATGCGCCGCCTCACTGAAGATGCGCAGAATTTTGACTGCTGGCTAGGAGCGTCGCGCGGAGCGGGCTTCACGCCCGTGAGCACGCGCGACAACGCCAGCGGGCAAAATACTAGCGGCGTTTCCCGCCGACACGGTTGTCGACGGCGAACGGCCCCGGCCCCATCCCCACCATCAGCAGCAATCCGCCCGCGATGGCGATGTCACGGGCGAAGATGCCCAGTTCGGCGGTACGGGCCGCGCCGTCGCTGATGCGCCAGAAATCGTGCAGGACCACCGCGCCGATGATGGTGAGGCCGAACAGCATCACCGCCCCGTACCGGGTGTGATAGCCGAACAGCAGCGAGAGGCTGCCCATGAACATCACCAGCAGGACCAGCAGCAGCACCAGCGGCGCCAGCGGCACATGCTTGGCGGTCAGGGTTTCGGCCATGCCATGCCAGTCGCCCAGGATGTTCATGGCCGCCGTCATGTAGAACCACACAAAGGCGCAGCGCCCGAAAAAGGGTGAGATCGTTTCCGAGAATGACATGAAAAGGCCCCCTCGCCCTGGAACGACTGTACCGAAACGGCACAGCGGGGCGCAATGCGGCGCGGCGTCCGTTAACCACGCTTCAGGGGGGCGGGAACCGTCTTCCGGCCGGGCCTTCGGTCCGGGCTTGGCCGGAACGGCCGGTCAGGCCGAGCGCAGCGTGTGCTTGCGCAGATGGCGCACCAGCGCCATCTCGTCCAGACGCTGCTGCTGGCGGCGGGCCTGCATCTCGGCCAGGCGCTTGGCCTGCTGCTCGGTGGCCACTTCCAGCGACTTGAGATCCTGGAAGGCGTTGGTCAAGTCGAGCTGGGCGGCGGCATGTTCCCGCTCGATCTCCCGCAGCGTGGTGCGCAGATTCTCGCGGCGCGTCTCGATCGAGCGCAGGAAGGACGGGAAGGCCAGGCGGCCGATATCGCTGTCCCCGGCGCGCTGTTTCTCGCGGGCCACATTGTCGTCCAGATCGGCCAGCTTGCGTTCCAGATCGGCGCGCATGGCGTCGATCGCGGCAATCCGGCGCTTCATTTCATCGACGCGGAAACGCTTGAGGCGCAGCAGCGTATCGGTCCGGTTCATCGCGCACTCCCTTCCGCGACGCCCAGGATTGCGGACAGCGCGGCATAGCCTTCGGCCATGTCCGCCCGCTCGTCCTTCTTCTGGGTCAGGAAGGCCTCAAGCTGCGGGTACAGCCTCATGGCCTCATCCACTTCAGGATTCGTGCCAGCCCGGTAGGCGCCAAGCCGGATCAACTCCGCCATATCTTCGTAAACGGTCAAGGGGCGGCGGGCCTGCAAAACCAGGCTTTGCTCGCTCTCGCTGTTGCAGCCGGGCATGGCGCGGCTGACCGATTTCAGGACGTTGATGGCCGGAAAGCGGCCCCGTTCCGCAATGGCACGTTCCAGAACGATATGGCCGTCCAGGATGCCGCGCACCGCGTCGGACACCGGCTCGTTATGGTCGTCGCCTTCCACCAGCACGGTAAACAGGCCGGTGATGGAACCTTGCCCGTCGGCAAAGCCCGGACCGGCCCGTTCCAGCAGGCGGGGCAGCTCGGCGAAGACGGTGGGGGTATAGCCCTTGGAGGCCGGCGGCTCGCCCGCCGACAGCCCGATCTCGCGCTGGGCCATGGCGAAACGGGTCACCGAATCCATCAGCAACAGCACATTCAGGCCGGAATCGCGCAGCTGCTCGGCCACGGTCATGGCGACATAGGCGGCCTGGCGGCGCACCAGCGGCGCTTCGTCCGAGGTGGCGGCGACCACGACGGACCGGGCCAGGCCCTCCGCGCCCAGATCGTCCTCGATGAACTCCTTTACTTCGCGGCCGCGCTCGCCGATCAGCCCGATCACAATCGCGTCGGCGTCGGAATTCTTGGCCAGCATGGACAACAGGGTGGACTTGCCCACGCCCGACCCGGCGAAGATGCCCATGCGCTGGCCCAGGCAGCAGGTGGTGAAAAGGTTCATCGCCCGGATGCCCAGGTCCAGCTTCGCACCGACCCGGCCCCGGCGCGTGGCGGGCGGCGGCGGCGCCTTGATGGGATAGGCTTTTGGCCCCTGCGGCAACGGCCCCTTGCCGTCCATGGCATGGCCGAAGCCGTCCACCACCCGGCCCAGCCAGGCGCGGCAGGGATGGATGGCGGCGGGGGTATCCTCGAAATCGGCGCGGGCGCCCAGGGTGATTCCATCCAGCGGACCCAGCGGCATGACCAGGGCCCGGCCGTCGCGGAAACCCACCACTTCGCAAGGAATTTTCCTGTTGTTTCCAGTCGTTATACGGCACTGGCCGCCCAGGCTGACGCCGCCCTGCGCCCCCGTCACCTCGATCCCCAGCCCCTCGATCCGGGCGACCCGGCCATAGCGGGTCAGGGTGGGAATGGCCTCGATTTCCTGGACAAGCGCGCGCATGAACGACCCTTTTGAGCGCTTTCCCCGCGCCTTTGGACCCCATGATGGGGCCAAGGATTTAAATGGCGGTAAACTTAACAAATCGAATCAAGGCCCTTAGCCGGGGCCCGACTTGGTTTCCGGGTCTTAATCCGGGATGAGGAAGGGCTGAAGCCGGGGCAATTTGTTAAAGCTGCTGTTAACTATTTGCGTTTAACGTCTGGAAACCGGTTAACCCTGCTCCGCGCCCTGCGGCGGGGTTCCAGACGATAATAGAGGGGCCTGACATGCGCGTACTCCTGATCGAAGACGACAGCGCCATGGCGCGCAGCATCGAACTGATGCTCCGCAGCGAGGGCCTGAACGTCTACACCACCGATCTCGGCGAAGAAGGGATCGACCTGGGCAAGCTCTATGACTACGATATCATCGTGCTGGACCTGCAGCTGCCCGACATGAGCGGCTTCGAGGTCTTGAAGGCCCTCAGGGTCGCCAAGGTGCAGACCCCCGTGCTGATCCTGTCGGGCAACGCCATCGTCGAGGCCAAGGTCAAGGCGCTGGGCTTCGGCGCCGACGATTACATGACCAAGCCTTTCCACAAGGACGAACTGGTCGCCCGCATCCAGGCGGTGGTCCGCCGGTCCAAGGGCCACAGCCAGTCGGTCATCACCACCGGCAAGCTCACCGTCAACCTGGACGCCAAGACCGTGGAAGTGGACAGCCAGCCC
>CALDFO010000051.1 GCA_937942205.1 uncultured Alphaproteobacteria bacterium | reverse complement strand
CTGGAGTTCAGACGTGTGCTCTTCCGATCTGCCCGTTTCGCGCCGCAGTTCCGTCTGGTCAGCCAGCGCCTGTTCGGGGTGCGCGCCGATCACAATGTCTATGGCTCGATGCTGGATGCGATTCCCTTCGTGCCGGGCGAGGAAGGCATCCTGGCGGCGCGGCTGGAGCGCGTCATCGCGTAACCGCGAACCCGGCGGGCGGGCCTTGCGCGCCGCCCCATGCTTTGACAGAAGGGCGGCGAAATCCGCTTGAAAGCAACGCATGGCGCGCAGGCGCAAGGGCACGCCGGTTCACGGCTGGGTCATTCTGGACAAGCCGCTGGGCATGGGCTCGACGCAGGCCGTGGCGGCGGTGCGCCGCATCTTCGACGCCCAGAAGGCCGGTCATGCCGGCACCCTGGACCCGATGGCGACCGGCATCCTGGCCATCGCGCTGGGCGAGGCGACCAAGACCGTCCCCTATGCCATGGACGCCGACAAGGTCTACCGCTTCACCGCTCAATGGGGGGAAAGCCGCGACAGCGACGATGCCGAGGGCAAGGTCACCGGCGCCAGCCCCGTCCGCCCCTCCGAGGCCGAGATCCTGGCCATGCTGCCTCGTTTCACCGGCACCCTGAACCAGGTGCCCCCGGCCTATTCCGCCGTCCGGGTGGCGGGGGAGCGGGCCTATGACCTGGCGCGGGAGGGGGAGGATGTGGTCCTGGCCCCCCGCCCGGTGGAGGTGTTCGAGGCCCGGCTGCTGGCCGCCCGGCCCGACAGCGCCGACTTTGAAATCCTTTGCGGCAAAGGCACTTACGTCCGTTCCTGGGTGCGCGATATCGCCCTGGCCCTGGGAACCCTGGGCCATGTCACGGCCCTGCGCCGGGCAGCCCTGGGGCCTTTCGAAGAAAAAGACGCCGTGGCGCTGGATACCCTGACCCCTTTACGGCATAGTCCCGCCGCTTTTGGGTATCTCAAGCCCCTTGCGACCGCGCTGGACGGCATCCCGGCGCTGGCCGTTTCGGGCCCCGATACGGTTCGCATCCGGTCCGGCAACCCCATCCTCATCCGCGCGGCTCTGTTCGCCCGGCTGCAGGAGGAATTGGACGGGGACGAACTCCAGGGACAGGTGGTCTATCTCAAGGATGAGGCCGCCCTGCCCGTGGCATTGGCCGAAATCGCCGGTGGAGAACTCCGGCCGTTTCGTGTCTTCAATTTTTCCAATCCCTGATGTCCGGAAGAAAAAATGATCACGCCTGAACGCAAGAAAGAAGTCATTGCCGAACATTCCACCGGCAAGAACGATACCGGCTCGCCGGAAGTGCAGATCGCGATCCTGTCGGAGCGCATCGCCAACCTCACCGAACACTTCAAGACCCACGCCAAGGACAATCACTCGCGCCGCGGCATGATCAAGATGGTGTCGCAGCGCCGCGGCCTGCTGGACTATGTGAAGTCCCGCGACGTGAAGCGCTATGAAAGCATCATCGCGAAGCTGGGCCTGCGCCGCTGAGGCCGCCGGTCCGAACCTGAATTGGCAACGGCGTGCGCGAGGGCGTGCGCCGTTGCTTTGCTTTGCCGGGGGATGAGCTTCCGGCGGGGCTGGCTCCATAGGGGAGCTGTAGGAGCATCCGCGAAAGCGGGAGCGTCCTTAAATAAGGCGTATCCGCGAAGGCGGCAGCCGCCTGACAAGAAGGCCCGCGCGCAATATGGCGGCGGGGCAACGAGAGAGAAAAATGTTCAACATCCACAAAGAGACGTTCCAGTTCGGCGGCCGTGAGCTGACCCTGGAAACCGGCAAGATCGCCCGCCAGGCCGATGGCGCGGTGCTGGCCACCTATGGCGAGACCGTGGTGCTGGCCACCGCCGTCGGCGCCGCCAACGCCAAGGAAGGCCAGGACTTCTTCCCGCTGACCGTGAATTACCAGGAGCGCTATTACGCCGCCGGCAAGATTCCGGGCGGCTATTTCAAGCGCGAGCGCGCCCCCACCGAGCGCGAGACGCTGATCTCGCGCCTGATCGACCGCCCCATCCGTCCGCTGTTCGCCGACGGCTTCAAGAACGAAGTGCTGGTGGTGGCGCAGGTGCTGTCCCACGATCTGGAGAATGACCCGGATGTGGTGGCGATGATCGCCGCCAGCGCCGCCCTGACCCTGTCGGGCCTGCCCTTCCAGGGCCCGATCGGCGCGGCCCGCGTCGGCTATATCAACGGCGAATATGTGCTGAACCCAGCCATCGACCAGTATCCGGAGTCCAAGCTGGAGCTGGTGGTCGCCGGTACCCGCGACGCCGTGATGATGGTGGAATCCGAGGCCCAGGAACTGTCGGAAGAGGTGATGCTGGGCGCGGTGGTGTTCGGCCATGCGCAGATGCAGGCCGCCATCGACGCCATCATCCGCCTGGCTGAAAAGGCCGCCAAGGATCCCCGCCCGGTGCCGCAGGATGTGCACGCCCCGGTGCGCGCCGCGATCAAGGCGGCGGCCTCCGCCGAACTGGCCAAGGCCTTCCAGCTTCCCGTCAAGTTCGAGCGCCGCGACGCGCTGAGCGCCGTGAAGAAGAAGTTCGCCGAGCAGTTCGTGGGCGAGGGCGAGGGCAAGGTCGCCGCCAATGTCTATGGCGGCCTGCTGCATGACGTGGAAGCCGATGTGATGCGCAACGCGGTGCTGGACACCAAAAAGCGCGTCGATGGCCGCGACCTGACCACCGTGCGGCCTATTGTTGCCGAGGTCGGTGTCCTCCCTCGGACGCATGGGTCCGCCCTCTTCACCCGCGGCGAAACCCAGGCCCTGTGCATCGCCACCCTGGGCACCGCCGAGGACGAGCAGTTCGTGGACAGCCTGGAAGGCACCGGCAAGCAGACCTTCATGCTGCACTACAACTTCCCGCCCTATTCGGTGGGCGAGACCGGCCGCATGGGTTCGCCCGGCCGCCGCGAAATCGGCCACGGCAAGCTGGCCTGGCGCGCCATCCATCCGATGCTGCCGTCCAAGGACGAATTCCCCTACACCATCCGCGTGGTGTCGGAGATCACCGAATCCAACGGCTCTTCCTCGATGGCCACGGTCTGCGGCACCAGCCTGGCGCTGATGGATGCGGGCGTGCCGATCAAGAAGCCGACGGCGGGCATCGCCATGGGCCTGATCCTGGAAGGCGACCGTTATGTCGTCCTGTCGGACATCCTGGGTGATGAGGATCATCTGGGCGACATGGACTTCAAGGTGGCGGGCACCGAGGACGGCGTCACCTCGCTCCAGATGGACATCAAGATTTCCGGCATCACCAAGGAAATCATGAAGGTCGCGCTGGACCAGGCCAAGGGCGGCCGCCTGCACATTCTGGGCGAGATGAACAAGGCCCTCCACGGGGCCCGCGCCGAGCTGGGCGAGCACGCCCCGCGCATCGAGCAGATCAAGATTCCGACCGACAAGATCCGCGACGTGATCGGCACCGGCGGCAAGGTGATCCGCGAGATCGTGGAAAAGACCGGCGCCAAGATCAATGTGGAAGACGACGGCACCGTGAAGGTGGCGTCCTCGGATCACGAGGCGATCAAGGCCGCGATCAAGTGGATCAAGGGCCTGACCGCCGAGCCGGAAGTCGGCCAGATCTATGACGGCAAGATCGTCAAGGTGATGGATTTCGGCGCCTTCGTGAACTTCTTCGGTCCCAAGGACGGCCTGGTGCATGTCTCCGAACTGGCGGCCAGCCGCGTCGCCAAGCCGTCGGATGTGGTCAAGGAAGGCCAGGAAGTGAAGGTCAAGCTGCTGGGCTTCGACGATCGCGGCAAGGTGCGCCTGTCGATGAAGCAGGTGGACCAGACCACGGGCGAGGATATCGGCAAGAAGGCCAAGGAGGCCGACGCGCCGCAATCCTGACCCGCTCCGGCGTCGTTTGTGATTGGCAGCCGCCCGCGAATGGTCTTCGCGGGCGGTTTGCTTTTGCGCCGGCCGTTTCTTGTTTCACCGCCCCCCGGCGGCTAGGTTTGACCCATGTCCGTTTTTCTCCGTCTTGTCAGCCTGATCCTGATCGTCATCGCCCTGATGCTGCTGGGCGCGGACGCCATCACCTCGCTGGAACGCGGCGGCGACCTGACGGTGCGCTCGCTGGATACGGTGTGGCGGGCGGTCCATCCCGCCAGCCTGGGCGATTTCAAGAGCGGGGTGCAGAACCGCCTGCCGGGCATGGCGCAGGGCGTCTATTCCTTCCTGGCGACGCCGGGCTGGGGTGTGACCGGCGTGGTCGGCGTGATCCTGGCCTTTGTCTTCGGCAGGAAACATCCGGACTAGGCGCATTCTTTTGCGCCGCGTATGCGCCCTGCTTTCGTCGTATCAGCCGGGGGTCCAGACATAGGCGCCGCCATCGGCCAGGGTCAGCGTCAGATTGCCGTTCTCAATGCGATAGCCGCGCATGTCGCCGGTGTCGCGCGCGATCCGGCTGTCGATCGCCCCATCTGGGCACATGGCGCGGGTCATCGCACCGCCCGTCACCGTCAGCGTGCCGCTGTTGGCCGTATTGGCCTGGGCCTGCCAGCGGCCGGTGCCGCGATTGCAGTCCAGTTGCATTGCCAGCGTCCCGTCGGCCTGGAAGTGGATGGCGTAGCGTTCCACTCGCGGCGGCACCACCGCAACGCCCTGGGCGGGCAGGTAGCGCAGCAGTTTCCAGTTGGTGCCGGACAGGGCATTTTGCGGTTGGGCGGGGCCGCCGCGCTGGTCGCGGCAGGTATGGGCCTTGCCCGCCTTGTCGGTCCAGGTGAGGTCATAGCCCTTGCCGCGCAATTCCTGGCCGCCGCCCTTGTACCAGATACCCGACGCGGCGCGTTGCTGGATCATCGCCACCGACACGCCACCCTGCTCCAGCACCGCGCGGTTGCGGCTGAACACGGCACGCAGGGTCGGCCCGCCCTCGCAGACCAGCACCGCCACATTGTCGGGCAGGGCTGGTTTATCCGCGGCGTCCGGGGCGCAGCCGGCAGCCAAGACTGCCAAGCCCGCAATCCGGAGGGTTCTCGATATCGTGAACCTGATCATGACGGCCCCCTGTTGAGCCCAGCTTGCGCCGGTCCGCGGCAAATCACAATTGCCGCGACGCGCCCGGCACCCACAGCACATCGCCCGTGCCGTCTGCCTGGTTGGCGGCGCGCGCCAGCACGAACAGATGGTCCGACAGCCGGTTGATATAATGCAGCGCCGCCGGTGTGACCGGCTCCGCCGCCGCCAGCGCCACCATTTCGCGCTCGGCGCGGCGGGCGATGGCGCGGGCCAGATGCAGATGCGCCGCCAGCGCCGTGCCGCCCGGCAGCACGAAGCTGGTCAGCGGCGCCAGCGTGGCGTTCATCGCGTCGATTTCACGCTCCAGCCGCGCCACCTGTTCCGGCGCGACCCGCAGGCGGCTTTCGCCCTGCGGCGCCGACAGGTCGGCCCCCAGGTCGAACAGGTCGTTCTGGATGCGCGCCAGCATGGCATCGGATTCGGCGTCGGCGGCCAGCCGCGCCACGCCGGTGGCGGCGTTGCATTCGTCCACCGCGCCGATGGCGGCGATGCGCGGGCTGGTCTTGGACACCCGGCGGCCGTCGCCCAGTCCGGTCTGCCCGGAATCGCCCGTCCGGGTATAGATTTTCGTCAAACGGACCATGAAAAACCCGCCCTTGCTCCCCAAATCCTAGCGGCTATGATCCCGCCCGTCCCGTCAAATCAGAGCCTTTCCATGCCCGTCGAGGTTCCCGAAGTCGTCGAAACCGATCAGCACCGCGTCTCCTGTGACGGTGGCGGCGGCGCGCTGGGCCATCCCCGAGTCTGGCTGGAAATGGGCGACGAGGACTTCGTCGAATGCCCCTATTGCGACAAGCGCTTTGTGCTTAAAGACGGCCACCATTGACCGGTGACGGCAAGACGGGCTCCAAAACAAGCCTGAAAAAGGGCGACCATCTCTATCTGGTGGACGGTTCGGGCTATCTGTTCCGGGCCTATCACGCCCTGCCGCCCTTGACCCGCAAGTCCGACGGCCTGCCCACCGGCGCGGTTTCCGGCTACTGCAACATGTTGTGGAAGCTGCTGGAGGACATGAAGGGCGCCGATGCGCCCACCCATCTGGCGGTGATCTTCGATGCGGGCGAAAAGACCTTCCGCAACGATATCTATGACGGCTACAAGGCCAACCGGCCGCCGCCGCCCGAAGACCTGGTGCCGCAGTTTCCGCTGGTGCGCGACGCCACCCGCGCCTTCGGCGTCTCCTGCGTCGAGCTGGCGGGCTATGAGGCCGACGACCTGATCGCCACCTATGCCCGGCTGGTGCGCGAGGCGGGCGCGCGCTGCACCATCATCTCCTCCGACAAGGACCTGATGCAGCTGGTGGTGGACGGCCAGGTCGAACTGCTGGACACCATGAAGAATCGCCGCCTGGCCAGCGCCGAGGTGCTGGAGAAATTCGGCGTCGCCCCGGACAAGGTGATCCATGTGCAGGCGCTGGCGGGCGACAGTGTGGACAATGTGCCCGGCGTGCGCGGCATCGGCATCAAGACCGCCGCCGAATTGATCAACCAGTATGGCGATCTGGAAACCCTGCTGTCCCACGCCGCCGAGATCAAGCAGAACAAGCGCCGCGAGACCCTGATCGAGAATGCGGACAATGCCCGCCTGTCGCTGCGGCTGGTGACGCTGGACGACCGGGTGCCGCTGACCGAATTCCCCGACGCCTTCGCGGTGGAGGAGCCGCGCGCCGGCGACCTGATCGGCTTCCTCAAGGCGATGGAGTTCTCGACCCTGACGCGCCGCGCCGCCGCGCATTTCCAGGTGGAGGATCTGGACGCCATCGCCGCCGCCCCCACGGTGGCCAATGTCCTGCCGCCCAGCCCGAAGCTGCCGCCGATCGCCGAGGCCGCGCCGGACGATGCCGTCTTGCGCGCGCCCATCGACCGCGCCGCCTATGTGACGG
Organism: uncultured Alphaproteobacteria bacterium; assembly: GCA_937942205.1. Lineage (GTDB taxonomy): Bacteria > Pseudomonadota > Alphaproteobacteria > Micropepsales > Micropepsaceae > Rhizomicrobium. The sequence continues at coordinate 5,005 of CALDFO010000051.1, read as the reverse complement.
TGACGGCCGCCGCCGACCTGGACGCCTGGGTGGTCCGGGCGCGGGCGGCGGGCGAAGTCTGCGTGGACACCGAAACCACCTCGCTGGACCCGATGCGCGCCAATCTCTGCGGCGTGGCGCTGGCCATCCAGCCGGGCGAAGCCTGCTATATCCCCTGTGGCCACCGCCGGGGCGATGGGCTGACCCTGGATCTGTCGCCCGAGCAGGATGGCGGCGGCATTGTGCAGATGACCGAAGCCGATGTGCTGGCGCGGCTGAAGCCGCTGCTGGAAGACGACAGCATCCTGAAGATCGGCCAGAACCTGAAATATGACGCGCTGGTGTTCCTGCAGCGCGGCATCCGGTTGAACCCGATCGACGACACCATGCTGCTGTCCTATGTGCTGGAAGGCGGGCTGCACGGCCATGGCATGGACGAACTGTCCGAACTGCATCTGTCGCACACCCCCATCGCCTTCAGCGAAGTCGCCGGCAAGGGCAAGGACAAGATCGGCTTCGATTGCGTTCCGGTGGCCGAGGCGACGAAATATTCCGCCGAGGACGCCGATGTGACCCTGCGTCTGCACCGGCTGCTGCGGCCCAAACTGCGCCAGGCGCGAAAGACCACGGTGTACGAGACCCTGGAGCGGCCGCTGGTGATGGTGCTGGCCGACATGGAACAGGCGGGCATCACCATCGATCCCGACCTGCTGCGCAGGCTGTCCAACGACTTCGCCAAATCGCAGGCGGCGCTGGAAACCGAGATTCACGCCCTGGCGGGACAGCCGTTCAACATCGGCTCGCCCAAGCAGCTGGGTGAAATCCTGTTCGACAAGATGAAGATGGAAGGCGGGCGCCGGACCAAGACCGGCGCCTGGTCCACCGACAGCGACGTGCTGGAGGATGTGGCGGCGCAAGGGCAGCCCATCGCCCGCAAGGTGCTGGAATGGCGCGGCCTGGCCAAGCTGCGCGGCACCTATACCGACGCGCTGCCCGGCCATATCAACGCCAAGACCGGCCGCGTGCATACCTCTTATGCGATGGCCTCGACCACCACGGGGCGGCTGGCCTCCACCGATCCCAATCTGCAGAACATCCCCATCCGCACCGAGGAAGGCCGCCGCATCCGCCAGGCCTTCATCGCGCCCAAAGGCAGGAAGCTGATCAGCGCCGACTACAGCCAGATCGAGCTGCGGCTGCTGGCCCATATCGCCGACATTCCGCAACTCAAGAAAGCCTTTGCCGACGGGCTGGACATTCACGCCATGACGGCCTCGGAAATCTTCGGCGTGCCGGTCAAGGACATGCCCGCCGAAGTGCGCCGCCGCGCCAAGGCGATCAATTTCGGCATCATCTACGGCATTTCCGCCTTCGGCCTGGCGGGGCAGTTGGGAATCCCGCAAAGCGAAGCCTCGGATTATATCAAGACATACTTCACCCGCTTTCCCGGCATCCGCGACTATATGGAATCCACCAAGCAGTTCGCCCGCACCCACGGTTTCGTGGAAACCCTGTTCGGGCGGCGCATCCATGTCCGCGAGATCAATTCCAAGGTGCCGGGATTCCGCGCGGGGGCCGAGCGCGCCGCCATCAACGCCCCCATCCAGGGCGCCGCCGCCGACATTATCCGCCGCGCCATGGTGCGCCTGCCCGGCGCGCTGGCCGCGGCGCAGGTCGAGGCGGTGATGCTGCTGCAAGTGCATGACGAACTGATCTTCGAGACGCCCGACAGCCAGACGGACGCCGCTTGCGCGCTGATCGCGGGCGTGATGGCGAAAGCACCCTTGCCCGCCATGGAGATTTCCGTGCCGCTGGTGGTGGAAGCCCGCGCCGCCGACAATTGGGACGCGGCGCATTAGTTTGACCCCCATCCGCCCTTCGCTGGCTTAACCGCGCTGCGCGCTGGCCAGCTACGCGCCCCTCCCCCTCCTATGCGCTGACGCGCATGATGGGGAGGGGCGCATTCGCTTTCCCCCATCCGTCGCAACGCAGGTCTGCTCCGCAGACACTTTGTTGCGACACCTTCCCCTGCTCGTCGCTTCGCTCGCGGGGGAAGGGTGAGGCAGATCAGCGAAAGGTCCAGTGGACCTTTCGCCTGCCGAACGGCGGATGCGGAAGGTCGCGCCGCGAAGTGCGGCGCTCGCGTTCTAGGCCGCGCCCCTAAGCAGCAATCGTCTTGAGCCCCGTCTCGGCGGTGATGCCCGCCTTGCCCAGGGTCTGCATCAGGTCCGCCATCATGGCTTCGCTGTCGGGCACAGCGCCGTCGGGTTGCTGGGTCTTGGCCTGCGCCGCCAGATAGCCGCTCAGGAAGCCGGGGCGGGACAGGCAGTCCAGGATCAGGGCGCGGGCCTGGGCCGACAGCGCGCCTTCGGTCAGAAAACCGCCCGCCGCCAGCTTGAGCAGGGTCTGTGCCTTGTCGGCCGGGCTGCCGGGCCGCGCCGCGATGCCGGCGAACAGCCGGCCGCGCGCCTCCATCGCCGTGGCCAGCTTGTCCAGCCGGTCGCAGACCTCGGCGCGGGTGACGTCCACGAAGCCGCTGCGGCGCATCCGGGACTGAAGCTGGGCCAGCCGCTGGAGCCGCTGCAGCAGCGGGGTTCCGGCCGTGTGGAAATGATTCTCGAACGCCGCCGAATTCAGCACCGGCATCACGTAAGTGGCGAGCTGGCGCTTGTTCTCGGCGCCGATGATATTCTCTTCCACGAAAAGGATACGCTCGATCTTCTCGTCCGGCTCGGCGTCGGCGATATAGCGGCCCAGCGCCTCCTGCATCACCAGCCGCTTGGAACGCAGGGTGAAGGCGCCGATCAGGTCTTCGTGGCTGAGATACTTGCCGATCCCCATCACGATGCGGTTGGCGATGCCGCGCAAGGTCTTCAGCTCGTCGGCCATGTCGTGGGGGCACAGCCGCTTGTTGCTCTTGAATTCGGCGATGATGCGTCCGGCCACGGCGGTGCGCGCCTCGGGCAGGTCGTCGGCGGCGAAATGCTGCGTCAGGGCGGCCAGACCTTTCCCGCGCGCCTCGTCCTCGGGCGTCTGGCCCAGGAACAGGGTCACCAGCTTGTTCAGCGCCCGGCCCAGATTTTCCGCCGATCCCATCAGTTCGTGCAGCGCCGCCGACCCCGACAGGCATTCCGCCAGGATCGCGTCCACGCTGGACAGTACCAGCTTGCGCGGCGCCTCCTCGTCGGGCGCGTCCTCCATGATGGTGATCAGCATCAGGACTTTCTCGTCCCAGCCGCGCGCCTCTTTCAGGTGCCGCGCCAGCGCGCCGTTGAAGAGATAGGCCGCCTTCGTCCTGTCGCCGCTCGGCTCGGACAACTTGCGCGCCAGTCCGGCGAACTGGCCGGGCCCCGGATCGGGGAACAGGTCCTTGCGCTGGTCGCGATAGACGCGGTTGCAGGCCTGGGTGACCAGTTCGTTCAGGCTCTTGACGATCTGCTGCACCGGGGTGGTGGTGCTGGCGGCCTGCGCCACCGCGATCTTCTGGATGGCGTGTTGATACAGCGTGCCGGTGGCCTCCAGCTTTTCCAGCATGTCGGCGCGGTGGATCAGTTCGGTGATGGTGATCCGGTTGCGCATCAGGAAGTCGCCCAACAGGCGGGCCATGGTCTGGCGCGCATGATAGGAATACAGGTCGTCCGGCTTGAAGCAGGGCAGGGCGTGCGGCGCGTCTTCCTGCGCCGGAGCCAGCTTCACCTGGTTGTGGCCGTCCTCGAAAATCTTCAGCGACAGATAGTCGCCGGTTTCGTCGTTATAGGTTTCCTTGACCACCTTGACGCCGGTGGCTTTCTCCCCCGCCATCAGGCCTTGCGCCTGGGCGATGGCGTTCTCGCGCGACGACACGATCTCGTGCATCGTCCAGCCGCCCTTGGCGCCGACGCGGCGGAAAACCTCGTAATGAATCTGACTTGCCATGCCGCCATGGTGCCGCGCCGGCTTTAATGCGCGGTTAACCGTGTCGGGACAGGTCGTGGATTTGCGGGCCCTGCCCGCACAGCGGGCAGGCCGGATCCTTGGGCAGGCGCACGGTGCGGAAGGTGCCGGCCAGGGCGTCGAAGCAGGTCAGCCGCCCCGCCATGCGCGCGCCCGCCCCGGTGATCTCTTTCAGCACTTCCAGCGCCTGCAGACAGCCCATCACCCCGGCGGCGGCCCCCAGGACGCCGGCCTCGGCACAGTCGGGCGCCGCCTCGGGCGGGACGGGGAACAGGCAGCGATGGCAGGGGCAGTCCGGCTGCCAGCCCGTCCAGGTGGCCAACTGGCCCTCGAAACCGGTGACCGCCGCCGAGACCAGCGGTTTTCGCGCCAGGAAACAGGCATCGCCCAGCAGGAAGCGGGTGGCGGCGTTGTCGGTGCCGTCGGCCACCAGGTCATAGCCGGCGATCACGTCCATTACATTGGCGGCGGTCAGGCGGACGGGATGCGCCGTCACGGTGACGCCGGGATTGAGGGCTTCCAGCGCCTCCGCCCCCGCCGCGACCTTGGTGCGGCCGACATCGGCGCTGCGGAACAGGATCTGGCGCTGCAGGTTGGACAGGCTGACCGTGTCGTCGTCGGCCAGCCCCAGCGTGCCGACGCCCGCCGCCGCCAGATAGAGGGAACAGGGACTTCCCAACCCGCCCGCGCCCACCACCAGCACCCGCGCGGCGCGGATGCGGGCCTGGCCGGGACCGCCGATTTCCCGCAGCACCAGATGGCGGGCATAGCGGTCCAATTCCTGGTCGGTCAAAGGCATTAAATCATATACCTCAAGTACTTACCGCGCAGCAAAAGGTGCAGCATAACGGCCTATGCTGCACTCTTTGCCGCAGCATAAGGCGCAGCATTTCAGGTCCGGCGATAGACCCAGACCCGGGCGGGCGGGATGTTGTGCAGCACAAAGGCTGCCCGGCTGACGCTGAAACCGGTGGGCGGGGCCACCGGCGAATGCAGGCCGTAAGAGAACTGGATCAGCGGCGCGCCGGGGGCCAGCCGCGCGATCAGCCCGGTCATATAGGTGCTGCGCCGGGCATGGGGGAAGGTCAGCAGG
>CALDFO010000050.1 GCA_937942205.1 uncultured Alphaproteobacteria bacterium | reverse complement strand
GCAATAGGCGTTCAGCGCCGTGCCGGTGCCAGTGCCGGTGATGCAGTTGAAGGCGCCGGTATTGGTGTTGGTGTAATTGCCGTTCAGGACCTTGTTATCGCTGTATTCGTAGCTGGCGATGAACTCATGCTTCATGCCGCCGATGTCCAGATTGGCGAACAGGCTGGCCTGGTTGGCGAAATAGTTCACATTCTGCCAGGCCTGGTGCGTGCCGACCACCGAGGTGAGATAGGAACCACCCGGATTGCGGGCGGTGGTGGTGGCGTCACGCTCGGCCGAGGACAGCACATAGCCGTTGGTGGTGCCGCCATAGCGCAGGATGTTGGTGAAGCGGACGTTCGGGTTGAAGCGGTAGTTGAACCGCGCGGTGCCGAAATTCTGGTCCGAGCGCAGGAAGTCCGCATCCTGGGTCACCGACGGCGGCAGGTTGGCGCGCGGCGCGCGATTGGCGCCGGTGCCGACCAGGTAGGAACCCGTGTCGGGGCCGTCCTTGGCGTGCAGGCCGTAATAGTCCAGCGTCAGGTCGGCATCGGGCGTCATGTTCCAGGTGGCGGACAGCGCCGCGCCGACGCGATAGCGGTCCGACGGGGCGCGGGCGGGCACCAGCGAATAGCTGTACATCAGGTTGGCGCGCACGGCGATATCGTCGGTCAGCGCCTGGTTGCCGTCCACGGTGAAGCGGGAATAATTGTCGCTGCCGCCCGTCCCCTGCATCTTGACGAAGCTGTAGTCGGTGGTGGCGCGCTTGGTGATGGCGTTGATGCCACCGCCCGCGGTGCCGCGGCCCGCGAAGGTGGAGCTGGGGCCCTTGGTGATTTCCACCTGCTCGATGGCGAAGCTTTCGCGGATGCTCATGCCCGGATCGCGCAGGCCGTCCACGAAGGTATCGCTCTTGGCTTCCTGGCCGCGGATGATGTAGCGGTCGCCGAACATGTTGCCGTTTTCGCCGGTGCCGGTGGTGATGCCGGGCTGCTGCAGCAGGATGGCCTTGAGGTCGGTCTTGCCCGAATCCTTGATCTGCTCGCCGGTGATGACCTGGATGGTGGCCGGGGTTTCGGCGATCGGCCGGGTGCGGCGCTCGTCGCCCGAGGTCTTGGCCTTATAAGGCACGCCGGGGGTGGCGTTGGGGTTGGGGTCGATCGCCTGGCTCTGCACCTTGACGGTGCCCAGCCGGGTTTCCTGGGCGGCCGCGCCCTGGGTGATGATCGCAGCGGCCAGCGCGGCACTGGAAACGCCCAGCGCCTTGAGGCGGCGGGTCTTGAAAACAGTAGACATAGTTATCCCTTCTTCGGGCGACCCCTTTCGGAATCTCCCCGCGATACCGGTTGTAAGAAAGAATTGGGCCAGTCCCCGCTTCTCGGGGCAGTCTGTATTGCAACGCATTCGCAATTGCAATTGTCACTCGGACCACGGAACATTAAAATTTCCCAATCTTTCGACCCCGTGGGAAATCCGGGGCGGAGCGCCTAGCTCCGGGTCAGGCTGAACTCGACCGGGACCAGCACCCAGGCTTCCACGGCGTTGCCGTTGCGCTGGGCGGGCTGGAATTTCCACTTCTTCACGGCGGCCATCGCCGCCTCGTCCAGGCGGGAATAGCCGGACGATGTTCCCATCAGAACGTCCAGCGGCAGACCCGCGGCGCTGACCCGCACCCGCAGCACCGTCGTGCCCACCTCGCGCAGGCGGCGCGACATGTTGGGATAGATCGGCGCCGGATTGTTCAGGTACCCGGCATCGAACACCGGCGGCGAGGTCTGGTTGTCATCGGATTTCTTCGCCGTCGAATCCGACGGGGCCTGGGACGCCGGCGGCGGCGCGGCCCGGATGGAATCCGGGGTCGGCTGCGCGATGGTGTCGATCTTGGGCAGGTCGGGCATCACGACCTCCGGCACACGCTCCAGCTTGGGCAGCGGCACCGGCTCGGGCTGGCTGACCTGCGGCTGGGCGATGGAAACGGTGATCGTCTGCATCTCCGCCTTTTTGGGAACGGCGGTGGTCAGAAAGATCGCCAGCACAAAAAGCCCGACATGCCCGGTGACGGAGATCGTCATGGAGAGCCAGCGATGGCGCGGCGTCTCGGCCACACCGCGCTGCATCAGGAAAGCGGCCATTCCCGTGCGGACAGACGATTGCCCCTCGGGCCCTTCGCTGTGCGGCCAATCCGGATATGTCACGCTCATGGGCGTCTCGGCACTTGCGCTTCTGTGAAATCAATAGTCATTCGCAAGTGCAGAGGCAAGACGATTGTCACGCCGCTGCGTCGAAGTATCCCATGTTGACGGAGAAATCAGCGCGGCGGCACGAAAACATATTGTTCCAGCCGCGCCACCTCGGCCTTGGAGACATATTTGCCGATCTCATAACGGAACTGGCCGATGGACCTGTACGGCTTGTATTCGCGGAACTCGTCCGCCATGCGGCGGCTCATGCCGGGGATCAGCATAATGTCCTCGAGCGTGCTGGTGTTGAGATTCAACGGCGCCCACAGGCGGGTATAGATCAGCTTGCGCTGCTCAGGCGCGATATTGCCCGCCGCCAGCACCGCATCGAAGGCGGTGGGGCTGGCATAAGGCCGCTTGGCGACGATGGTGGCGGCCAGGGGCGCCAGGCCGGGAAAGGCGGAGATTTGCGCCTCGGTGGCGGTGTTGACGTTGATGACACCATTGTCCTGCGCCGCGGCGGGCAGAACGGCCACGGCCAGCAGCGCCAAAAGAGCCAGAAATTTCGTTCGCATCGTCATTCCTATCTGCACGGGACACGGCTTCTATTTTGCGCGAGTGCAATTCAATTGCAAGACGCCCATCAAAGCCGTCACCGGAGATCAGGCCGCCGCCGCCCGCCCGGACCGGCGGGTCTTGAACAGCCGCCAGCCCTCCAGCAGCAGCAGTCCGGCGATGTGGCAATACGCCAGGAACGGATCGAAGGCGGTCAGCGCCCAATGGGCGAAGGTCAGCACCGCCGCGACATGCACCAGATTGTGCAGCCGCTTCCAGCCGCGCCGCAGCAGGCGCAGGGACAGATCGTTGCTGGTGAGCGCCAGCGCCGCGAACAGCACAAAAGCGATCCAGCCGGTCCAGAAACCGGCCTGCACGAGATCCGCGCGCACGACGTCCCAGTCCTGCCGCGCCAGATAGGCGGCCAGATGCGCGGCGGCATAGCCGAAGGAGGCCACGCCCAGATAGCGGCGCTGGCGTGCGAACCAGCGCACCAGGCCGCTGCCGGGAAAGGTCAGCCGCAGCGGCGTGACCGCCAGCGCCGCCAGCAGCAGCCAGGCGGCGATACGGCCGGTGTCATGGACATAGCCGCCGTAATAGACCTCTCCGAACAAGAATTCCGCTTCCCAGACATAATCATAGGTGAGCACGGCCAGCGGAACGGCCAGCACGATCCAGACGGCACTGCGCGACAGGGCGGACGACATGCCGTTTGATACAGACCGGAAGATCGGAAAAGCAAGGACCACGCACCGCGCGGGCCGTCCGCGAAGTGTGATTTTTCCCAACGCACCGGTTTTGCGATTGCGCAAACCGGCGGCGCGGTCTTTGATCCGTGCCCCGGCGCCGCACGACCTGCGGGACCGGAGCCAGTCGGCAAGCCCGCCAATCGCAGCCTGTCCAGTCAACAGCCTTGCGACCAGCCAGCCAGCCGATTGCGCCACCCTCCCGAGGCGAGAGCGATCAGCCGCGATCGGGCGCGCACGGATCCCGCTTGACGACGGAAAGATGGCCGCTGGGCTCCAGCGTGACAACCTTGACGTTGTCCAGATGCGCTTCCCCGTCCACGCCATTCTGACGCAGCGCCTCATGCAGATCCGCCTCGGAAATCCGGCAGCGCTGGCGGGCCTGATGATCGATCCGGCCATGATCCACCAGGGTGATCGCCTTGCCTTCGATCAGACGCGCGACAGCCGGGTTGCGGGCGGCCCAATGCGCCAGGCCGACATGCAGAAAAACCATCACCGCGGCGGCCATCATGGTGCCGGCCAGCGGCGCGCCGCCGGTCATGGCGCGGGCCAGCGCCGAACCCACCATGATGCTGATGACGACATCCAGCGCCGACCAGCGCCCGAACATGCGCGGCCCGCTGATCCGCAGCAACAGCAGGCCATAGAAGAAGAGCAGCACCGCCCGGGCTGCTTCCTGCGGGACCAGCAGATGATTTTGAACCCCGAAGACGGCGATCAGGACCTGGTTCATGTTCACCTCCCTGCCCTCTTCTACCCGGGAACCCGCATCCTGGTTCCATCCGGTCAGCCTGAGTCAGGCAAGCGGCGAAGCAGGCCGCGCAAGAACCCTCAGGTCAGGGTCACGTGCAGATCGCCGATCTTCTCGATCGAGGTCACCATCTTGTCGCCCGGCTTCAGCCAGACCTGCTTGTCCGGCGGATAGCCGTTGATCACGCCTTCGCAGGTGCCGGTGAAGATCACATCCCCCGCTTCCAGCGTGAAGGCCCTGGACGCATAGGCAATGATCTTGGCGCAGTTGAAGATCATCAGGCGGGTATTGGTGCTCTGGCGCACCTCGCCATTGACGATCATCTTCATGTCCAGATTGTTGACGTCCACCTGATCGGCGCTGACCAGCCAGGGGCCGAAGGGGCCCGACCCGTCCTGGGTCTTGCCCAGCATCCATTGCGCCGAGCGGCGTTGCAGGTCGCGGTTGGTGAAATCGTTGCCGCTGGCATAGCCATAGACCCAGTCCAGGGCGCTGGCTTCGGGAATATCGCGGCCCGTCTTGCCCATCACCAGCACCAGCTCGGCCTCATAATCCCATTTGGGCGGCGCGGTTTCCTTGCTGATCGCGATGGTGCCGTTGTGATGGTTGATGGCGGTGCGGAACTTGTTGAACAGGACCGGCTCCTTGGGCAGGTCGCGGCCGCCCTCGGCGACATGAGCGGCATAGTTGAGCCCGACGCAGATGATCTTGCCGGGATCCTCGACGATATTGCCGAAGCGCGCCTGCGCCTCCGGGATCAGATGATGGCCCGGCGCGGCGGCGGCGCCGTTGGCCAGCAGCAGGCCCAGCGCCTCCAGATTGCCGCGCCCCATGATCACATCGATGGCCTTGACCGGCAGACCCATCTTGCGGTCGCGCTCGACGGCGGCGACATCCAGAACGCCGCGCGGCGTCTTCACGCCCAGCCCCAGGCCGCTGGCGGTGACGATATTGGTGATGTCGATGCCTTTCAGCGGGCGCGCATTGGTGGGCCTGCCCGGCGCCGCCGCCTGGGCCTGCGCCTGAGCGGAGGCCTGACCGCCCGCGGCCAGCACGGCCGCCCCCGCGCCCAATCCCAGACCCTTGATCATGCTGCGGCGATCCTGGCCCATGTCGCGTCCCCCTCGCGCTGATGCACTGCGAATACTATTGAAATGCGCCCTCGCCGCAAGCCGCTGCGCGGAGGCCCATAAGTCCTTGTTTTGCGCCGGTTCAGGGCGCGGGGCTAGCGCCAGCGCTTGGGGCCTTTGCCGCCGCAGCCGCAGCGGCAGCCGATCGGCTTGATGTGCGCGTCCCAATAGGACTTGCCGTAATCATAGCCGAACTCCTCGCCCGGCTTGATGTCGCGCCGGGCGTGGATGAAGACGCGCCGCGCCTTTTCGTCCTCGATGGGTTCGCAATTGGGCGAACAGGAATGGTTGATATAGCGCGCCACATTCTTGCGGCCCTTGCCGTCTATGGCCAGGTTGTTCTCAAGCTCGAAGAGATATTTGCCGCCGCAGCGGTCCGCCTCTTCCTCGGTGATGATTGGCCCCCAATATTCCGCGACCACCGCGCCCTTCTTCACCGGCCCGGTGGCGAACAGCCCCAGGCCGTGCGCGCCCCGTTTGACTTTCACATGCTTGTGCAATTGCCGTTTCATGATCCAACTCTGGCGCGGTTCCCGAACCCGGTCTTTCCAGGAGTCGCTTGCGGCCGTCAACCGTAACGCGCCGGGGCGGCCCGCCGGCCCACCGCCCCGCAAGATGACCCCGGCGGAAGATTGCGGTAACACCGGCCCGCAACCGCACAGCAAACCAGTCAGAACACCAGTCATGTCCAACGGCACGGAACCCCGGCGCAAAGTCGCCCGCCTCACCCGGCACGACGCGCAGGACGGCCTGGTCTTCCTGGCCGCCCTGGCCGTTCTGCCGCTGCTGCCCGATCGCATGATGGGGCCGCTGTCGGTTTTCAACCCCTTCGCCTTCTGGCGTCTGCTGCTGGTGATGATGGGATTGAGCGCGGCGGGTTATTGGGCGGCGCGCCTGATGGGCCCGCGCCGGGGTCTGATGGCGGCGGGCTTCGCCACCGGCTTTGTCTCCAGTTCCATCGCCATCGCCGCCATGAGCGCGCGCGCCCACGACCATCCGCCCGTCACCAGCGCCGCCGCCGCCGGCGCCATGGCCGCCATCATGGGCAGCCTGGTTTATCTGATCGCGCTGGTGACGACGGCCGATGCCGACCTGCTGCGCGGCCTGGCCTTGCCCTTTCTGGGCGCGTTCATGCCCAGCCTGGGTTACGCCCTGATGCTGGCATGGCGGGCCAAATCGGCCGATCGGCCCGACGCGAACGGCCGCGCCTTCGACCTGAAGATCATCGCGGTGTTCGCCGCCCTGGTGGTGGTCTTTTCCTTTGTCTCGACCTTCCTGGTGGAGCGTTTCGGCACCGAGGGCATGTTGGCCAGCGCCCTGGCCACCGGCCTTGTCGATGCCCATGCCACGGCGGTCTCGATCGCCACCCTGGTGGTGGCCGACAAGACCGACCTGGACACCGGCAGACTGGCCATTCTGATGGGCCTGTCCGCCAACATGGCGATCAAGATTCCCGCCGCCTTCGTGCTGGGCCCGCGCCCCTTCGCCATCCAGGTGGCCGCGGGACTGACCCTTCTGATCGCCGGCCTGTGGTGCGGCTATGGCCTGGTGATATTGCTGTAGCGCGCCGCCCGGCCTATCGGGAGGCGCTCTGCTGGCTACCCCAATGTGAGAGTGACCGATGCCCCTGGACCTTCCCTCTGCGCTGGTGACTCTCCTGGTCACAGTGGATCCCCTGGGGCTCAGCCCCATCTTCCTGGCCCTCACCCGCGACCATGCCGCGCGGGACCAGCGGCGGATCGCGGCGGAAGCCTGCCTGGCGGGATTCGGCATCCTGGCCGGGACGGCACTGCTGGGCCGCTGGCTGCTGGCGCAGCTGGGGATCGACATGGCCTCGTTCCGTATCGCCGGCGGGCTGCTGCTGTTCGCCATCGCCTTTGAAATGATCTTCGACCGGCGGCAATCCCGGAAAGACGATGCCGCGCAGCGCCGCGACAGCCCGGCCATGTTCCCGCTGGCCATCCCCCTGCTGGCGGGCCCCGGCGCGATGACCGCCACGGTGCTGCTGGCGGGACGGGCCGGCGGCGACCCGCTGGGCATGACGGCGCTGCTTCTGATCATCGCGCTGGTGCTGATGTCCGCCTATATCGCGTTCCGCCTGGCGCCGGGCCTGGCCCGCATCATGGGATCGCGGGGACAGATCGTCTTCCACCGCCTTCTGGGCGTCATTCTTGCGGCGCTGGCGGTGCAATATGTGATTGACGGCCTCCTGGCCATTTCGCGCGCGCACTAGCCGGATGCGCACCGTCGTTGCAATCCCGTATTGTCATTTCACGGAGGCCCAGGGGAGCATGGGGCCGCGCTCACAGCCGCAGCCTCCGCAGCCGCAAGGCGTTTGCGATCACACTGACCGATGACAGCGACATGGCGGCCGCCGCGATGATGGGCGAGAGCAAAAGCCCGAAGGCCGGATAGAGCAGTCCCGCCGCCACCGGTATGCCGGCGGCGTTGTAGATGAAGGCGAAGGTCAGGTTCTGCCGGATATTGGCCATGGTCGCCCTGGACAGGCCCCGGGCCTTGACGATGCCCATAAGGTCGCCCTTGAGCAGGGTCACGCCCGCGCTTTCGATGGCGACATCGGTGCCCGACCCCATGGCGATGCCGACATTCGCGGCCGCCAGCGCCGGTGCGTCGTTCACCCCGTCGCCCGCCATGGCCACGATCCGGCCTTCCGCCTGAAGCCGCCGCACCACCGCGCTTTTCTGGTCCGGCAGGACGTCGGCCTCGACCTCGTCGATGCCCAGACGGCGCGCGACCGCCTGGGCCGTGGTGCGGTTGTCGCCGGTCAGCATCACGATCCGGATACCTTCGGCATGAAGGGCCTGCAGCGCCACCGGCGTCGTCTGCTTGACCGGGTCGGCGATGGCGAAGATGCCGGCGGCCGTACCGTCGATGCCGATATAGATCGCCGTCGCGCCGTCATGGCGCAGCCCGTCCGCTTTCGCGGCCAAGGCCGACGCATCGATGCCGCGTTCCTTCAGAAAACCGGCATTGCCGATCAGGACGGCTTTGCCCTCGACCGCGCCCACCGCCCCCTTGCCGAGCGGCGAGTCGAAGTCGGCCACGGACGGAATATCGAGGGCCCGCTGCCCGGCCGCCTCCACGATCGCGCGGGCCAGCGGATGCTCCGACGCCATTTCCACGCCGGCGGCCAGCCGCAATATCGCATCCGCATCGAAGCCGGAAGCCGGATGGATGCCGGTGACCGACGGCCTGCCCTCGGTGAGCGTGCCGGTCTTGTCGACGACCAGCGTGTCCACCTTCTGCATATGTTCGAGCGCTTCGGCGTTCTTGATCAGCACGCCCGCCCCGGCGCCCTTGCCCACGCCGACCATGATGGAGATGGGCGTGGCCAGTCCCAGCGCGCAAGGGCAAGCGATGATGAGCACCGAGACGGCGACGACCAGCCCGTAGCTGAAACGCGGCTCCGGCCCCCATAGCGCCCATGCGGCAAAAGCCGCGAGCGCGACCAGGATGACCAGCGGCACGAACCAGCCGGAAACCCGATCCGCCAGCCGCTGGATCGGCGCGCGCGAGCGCTGCGCGTCGGCGACCATCTGCACGATGCGCGAGAGCATGGTGTCACGGCCGACCTTCTGGGCGCGGATCACCAGTGCGCCCGTCCGGTTCAGCGTGCCGCCGATCACCCGGTCGCCCACGGTACGGGTCGCCGGCATGGATTCGCCGGTGACCATGGCTTCGTCGATCGAGGAGCGTCCGTCTTCCACCATGCCGTCGACCGGCACGGTCTCGCCCGGCCGCACGCGGACAAGATCGCCGATCGCGAGGAGCTCGGCGGCGACGTCTTCTTCCGTGCCGTCCGCGCAAATGCGGCGGGCGGTTTTCGGCGCGAGATCGAGCAGGGCGCGGATCGCACCCGACGTCTGTTCCCGCGCGCGCAGCTCCAGCACCTGCCCCACCAGAACCAGCACCGTGATGACCGCCGCGGCTTCGAAATAGACGGCGACGGTTCCGTCCGCCGCGCGAAAGGCGGCAGGGAAACCGCCGGGCGCAAGGGCCGCCGCCATGCTGTAGGCCCAGGCGACTCCGGTTCCCATCGCGATGAGCGTGAACATGTTCAGGCTGCGGTTGAGCAGCGACTGCCACGCGCGCGCGAAAAACGGCCAGCCGCACCACAATACAACGGGCGTCGCCAGAACGAGCTGGACCCAGATCGATATCCGCGCCGGGACGATGTGGTGCAGCGCGGGGACAATGTGACTGCCCATCTCCAGCAGGAAGACCGGGATGGCGAGCGCCAGCCCGATCCACATCCGCCGCGTCATGTCCGCCAGTTCGGGGTTCGGGCCGCTGTCTGCCGTCACCATCAGCGGTTCGAGCGCCATCCCGCAGAACGGGCAACTGCCGGCGCCGGCCTGACGGACCTCGGGGTGCATCGGGCAGGTCCAGATCGCGCCGGCATTTGCCTCCGCGGCGGGCGCCGGTTTTGCGCCGAGATAGCGGTCCGGCTCAGCTGCGAACTTCGCTTTGCATCCGGCGGAACAGAAAAGATACGCGTGACCGTCATGGACGGCCCGATGCGGCGTATCGGGGCCGACAGACATGCCGCAAACAGGGTCTTTTTCCCGCGCCACGGCATGGGCGTTCGCGGCGGGGGAAGAAACAGCGTGCTGGCAGTTCGTGTTCACATCAATTCGTCTTCCGCAGACCGGGACATGCCTTTGTCCGCCTGCCCGGAACCAGACCCAGTTCCGGACTTAGCCGTTGTTCGGCAATACGGTGAGCACGCGTTCGATGTGGTCGTGAAACTCGGCCATGTAGTTGCGCAGGAAGCCTTCGGTCGATTCCACCGTCACTTCGCCGCCATCGCCGATCAGGCCGGGTGTGAACTGGATATAGGCTTCGGGCGCATTCATCTGTGGCGAGTTGCAGAAGCTGAGCACGCTTCTGAGGCTCTGCTGGGCAACCGCGGTGCCGATCGCGCCAGGCGAAGTGCCGATCACCGCCGATGGCTTGTGGGTGAAGGCGTTTGTGCCATAGGGCCGGCTCGCCCAGTCGATGGCGTTCTTGAGGCCGCCCGGGATCGAGCGATTGTATTCCGGCGTCACGAACAGGATCGCGTCGGACGCCTTGATCGCGGCCTTGAAATCGCGCGCGACCTGCGGATAATCCGCATCATAATCGTAGCTGTAGAGCGGCAGATCCTTGAACGGGATCTCGGTGAATGCGAGGGCCTTGGGCGCAAGGTTGATCAGCGCCCTGGCGAGCTTGCGGTTGATCGACTCCCTGGCGAGGCTGCCGATCAGATAACCTACTTTGAACGTTGTCATCGCCTTCCTCCGTTGAATCGGACGTCAATGATCCGCGCCGTGCGCAGCGTATCGGGTGGAAAATGGCTCCCCCGCGCGTATGCGGGAGAGCCACCTGGTTCCTCGTCAGCCTTCGCCCATGCCTTCGGCGGGCCGCGGCGCGGCCCCGGCCTTGACCTTCTTTTCGATACGGGCGCCGACATCGGCATCGACGCTCTTCCAATAGGCGAAGGCGCGGCCCAGCACCGGCTCGCGTACCCCGCCCAAGAGGCTGCCCGCGACCTGGTTGACCAGCGCGTCGCGCTCCTTGTCCCCGAACACCTCGCGCACCAGGATGCCGGGCTGGGTGAAATCATCGTCCTCGGCGTGCAGCGTATAGGCGCTGCGCACCATCGCGCCGTCGGCTTCCCAGCCGTCGTCTACCGGCCCGGTCCCGTCGGCCCAGGGACGCCCACCGCTATTGGGGGCATGGACCGGCGCCGCGCCGGTATGATGATAGTTCATCGGCCCATCAATCATATAGGTGTTCACCGGCACCTTGGGCTGGTTGACCGGCAACTGGTGGAAGTTCGCCCCGATGCGGTTGCGCTGCGCGTCGTTATAGGCGAAGGCGCGGCCCAGCAGCATCTTGTCGGGCGAGAGGCCGATGCCCGGCACGGTGTTGCCGGGCGAGAAGGCGGCCTGCTCGATCTGGGCGAAGAAGTTCTCCGGATTGCGGTTGAGGGTCATCGTGCCGACCGGGATCAGCGGATAATCCTTGTGCGACCAGGTCTTGGTCAGATCAAACGGGTTGAAGCGATAGGTCTTGGCCTCGTCATAGGGCATGACCTGCACTGACAGTTTCCACTTCGGATGCTCGCCCCGCGCGATGGCGTCGAACAGGTCGCGGCGATGGAAGTCCGCATCGTTGCCTGACATGGCGGCCGCTTCGGCGTTGGAGAAGAACTCCATGCCCTGCTGGGTGTGGAAATGATATTTCACCCAGAACTTCTCGCCCGCGGCGTTGATCCACATATAGGTGTGCGAGCCATAGCCGTTCATGTTGCGCCATGTCCGCGGCAGGCCGCGCACGCCCATCAGATAGGTGACCTGGTGCGCGGTTTCGGGATTGCCGGTCCAGAAGTCCCACTGCATGTGATTGTCGCGCAGGCCGGAATCCGGCAACCGCTTCTGGCTGCGGATGAAGTGCGGGAACTTCATCGGATCGCGCAGGAAGAACACCGGCGTGTTGTTGCCGACAAGGTCGTAATTCCCCTCGCTGCTGTAGAATTTCAGCGAAAAGCCGCGCACGTCGCGCCAGGTGTCCGGGCTACCCTGCTCGCCGGCAACGGTCGAAAAGCGCGCCAGCATGTCGGTCTTGGCGCCCTTCTGGAAGAGCGCCGCCTTGGTGAAGCGCGAAACATCCTCGCTCACCTCGAGCACACCGAAGGCGCCCGAGCCCTTGGCGTGGGGCTGGCGTTCGATGGTCTTCTCGCGGTTGAAGTGCGCCATCTGCTCGAGGAAATGCACGTCGTGCAGCAGGATCGGACCATCCGGGCCGATCGTCAGCGAGTTGCGATCGCTTGGCGCCGGGGCTCCCGTGGTCATCGTCGAGCCGATAGTTGCATCTGTATATTTACCTGACATGGGCGATCTCCGTCTCCAGTTTGCTGCCATGGAGGCTGTCCCCTTTCGTTCCCGAAGTCGAGTTCAACCTGCCGTCCGCTCCGGCGGCATACGTCCATCGCCGCCGCATCGCGTCATCTTTGTGACACGGACGCAACATTTCCGGTATTGCTCTGCCTGGGCGGATAAAATAGGTTATTTGTCCTATAATTTAGAAATGGCGGCTTGCGTTTACCCGGCGGGCCGCCAGCTGTCGGCGTCCGGCTTTTCGGCATGGGGCCGCGCTTGTATGTCTCCGACAGGGCGCCTGTAACGGAACGCGGCCATCAAAGCAGAAGCAGGGCAAGCACTGGCACTATGAGCGATGTCGCGATCGCGTTGAGCGCCATTGCGATGCCCGCGAACAGTCCTGCCGTCTTGTCCACATCGAAGGCCCGCGCCGTTCCGATGCCATGCGAGGTCAGCCCCAGTGCGAATCCGCGCGCGGCGTAGTTTCGTATGCGCATGGCGTTCATGAATGGTGTGACCACCAGCGCGCCGGTGATGCCGGTGAGAACCACCAGAACAGCGGTCAGGGAAGGATTTCCGCCGAGCGAGGATGAAATCGCCATCGCGACACCGGCGGTCGCCGATTTCGGCAGGAAGGCGATCAGCATATCGCGCGCAAGCCCGGCCCAACTGCCGAGGAGCAGGACCGAGGCGACGGCGGCGAAGGAGCCCGCGAAAAGGGCCGGGATCATCGGCAGCAACGCCTTTTTCACCTGCCGCCACTGGCGGTACAGCGGCACGGCGATCGCCACCGTCGCCGGACCGAGCAGAAAATGGATGAACTGCGCCCCCTCGAAGAACCGTTCATAGGGGACGGAGAATATCCACAGCGTACAGGCCAGAAGCGTTATCGAGATCAGCACGGGATTGGTCAGGGGATGCCGCCTGAGCCTGATGGAGATGGCGCTGGCCAGCATCCATACCAGCAGCGTCAATGTCAGCCATAGCAGC
>CALDFO010000049.1 GCA_937942205.1 uncultured Alphaproteobacteria bacterium | reverse complement strand
CGCGGGCGCGGGCGCACGGGGATCAGATCCTTGTGATAAACCAGCCCGCAATGGGGCACGCCCTTCACCGACACGGCGCGCAGTTCCAGCAGTTTCTGGCGGACCGTGATCTGCCCCTTGATGACCCAGTAGAGCGAGCCGCCATCCAGCAGTTCATCGGCGCGCTTGGGGGTCTGGCGAGTGACATGCACCAGCTCCGGCGTCCGGCCCTTGGCCTTCTTTTCCGTCAGCCGTTCCTTCTGCCACGCGGCAAGATCTTCCAGGCTGTCGCAACCCACGCAAAGCTTGATGAGATGAAGCATGGATCGGTTCTAACCGGGCGCGGGCCCTCTGTCAGCCATCCTGTCGGGACATGATCTGCTGGCAGCGCCCGCAGGCGATGACCTGCGACGGGCCGTGGACGCAGATGGAGAAAGGCCCGGTGACGCGCAAGGGGACCCGCTCGGGCTGGACATCCGGGTGCCAGGCACGCTCGTCCCAGACCGCCTGCCCCGTTTCGCCGCAGCCCTGGCAGCGTATCTGGCGTGTGATTTCCATCAGTCTCCCCGCACCGCTTGGTAGCGGTCCCGAAATGAACCGGGGATGAATGACGGGGATTAGTCGTACCGCTTTGCGTCGCAGTCCCGGATCGGCTGGTTCATGGGCCGCTGATAGGTACTCGCCATGTTCCTGCCGGCTTCCGGAACGCCCGCGGCGGCCACCTCTATGGCCATGCTGTCCAGCCACACCTTGCTGCGGAAGGAGCTGCCATTCAGCAACAGGCCCACTTCAATCGCCACAGCGTCCGCCGGAACGTCCATCACGATTTCGCGCGCCCGCCAGTCACCGCCCGGGATATAGCGGTCGGCCTTGCCGTAGAGGATGACGCCGCGCCGCGAGAGCGCCGTGAGATAAAGATCGACGCGGTCAGGACTGTCGTTTTTGACGCGGGCAGAAAGCCGAACACGCTTGCCGATATAGTCTTCCGCGGGGATGGTGCGCTCCAGCGCGCCGAAGCCGAAGGCCGCCCTTTCGCCGCAAACCTGGAGATAGGCGGCGCTCTGCCCCGCCATGCCGGGGACCACGCCATCACCGATGCGATAGCCTTCCGGCGCGCTGCCGATCAGATACCAGCCGCCACGGGAAATGACCGTTTCGATCTGCAGCCGGTCGGCCTGGGATTCGATGCTTTCCACACCCGCGATCGGCGGCAGGGGATTCTGCGCCTGCGCCGGG
>CALDFO010000048.1 GCA_937942205.1 uncultured Alphaproteobacteria bacterium | reverse complement strand
CAGGGCCTTGTCGTTCACCGCCTGATGGTCGCGCGCCATTTCCTGGGCAAACGCCCTGACATCGGGGTTGGACGCCTTGGCCATGGCCTGTTTGGCGGCGGCGATGTCCAGCGCCCCGGCCGTATAGGCGATGTGCGCGATCTGCGCGTCGTCGGGCTTCTGGGCCTGGGCCAGGGCCGCGCCCGGCAGCAGCAAAAGCGCGGCGAATGCCGCCCTGGAAATCATTCTGGTGATCATGTCCCACTCTCCTTTACGGAAGCGCGCCGCGCGCTTCCTGTCGGCCATTGGATGCGGTGGCCGCAAAAAGGTTCCCGCGCCGGGGCCAAGACTCTGGCGGGCATCGCCCGGCCATGCTCTGATGCCGCACCTGCCAGGGGGACCGCCGGGGTCACATGCAACTTATCCGTACACGGATGGGCTGGACCGTGCTGCTGCTCTGGGCGGTGGCGGCCGGGGCCATGATCTGGCTGGGTTATGTCTATATTCTCGAATCGCCCGCGCCATTGCCGTCCCGCGCCTTTCCCGACATCGCCAGCACCGGTGTGGTGACCGCGCCCGGCGGTCATGCCTATCGCTATGTCGCCGCGCCCAACATCAGCTGGGCGGCGGCCCGCGCCGCCGCCGCCCGCATGACCCATCAGGGCCGGCACGGCTATCTGGCCACCATCGGCAGCGAGGCGGAGTTCCGCTTCGTGCTGGACAAGGTGTTCCGCGGCGAACGCAGCGATGTCACTTACTTGGGCGGGCGGCAGACCGCGCGCGGCGAATGGCGCTGGGTCACCGGCCCGGAAGGGGCGATGGACGGCGGCAAGGGGCAGATTTTCTGGACCGGCGACCAGAAGGGCGCGGCGGCGCAGGGGCTATATGCCAACTGGATGTTCACCGCCTTCCAGCATGGCGGCAAATGGGACGCGGGCCGCGTCTGCTGCGTCACGTTGTTTTCCTATCGCCTGCCGCAATTCAGCACCTCGCTGGGCACGGGCGATCCGGATGAGGGGGTCGCCGGTTATCTGGTAGAGTTCGGCGACTGACGGACAGGAGCAGAGCATGAACACCGGCAAGGACGCCATCCTCTACCGCATGGTGATGGACAAGCATGTCTGCCCCTGGGGCCTAAAAGCCAAATGGCTGCTGACGCGCAAGGGCTACCGGGTGGACGACCGCTGGCTGCGCACGCCCGAGGAAACCGCCGCGATCAAGGCCCGCTACGACGTCAAGACCACGCCCCAGATCCTCATCAACGGCCTGCGGATCGGCGGCTATGACGACCTGCGGCGGCATTTCGGTCTTTCCGTTCGCGACCCCAAGGCCGTCACCTATATCCCCGTGGTGGCGATTTTCGCCATGACCGCGCTGATGGCGCTGGCCGCCAGCCAGGCCGCCTTCGGCACGCCCTTCACCGTCCAGGCGGCGGAATGGTTCATCGCCTTCAGCATGTGCGTGCTGGCGATCCAGAAGCTGCGCGACCTGGACAGCTTTTCCATCATGTTCCTGGGCTATGACCTGCTGGCGCGGCGCTGGATGCCCTACAGCTATGTCTACCCCTTCGCCGAAGGGCTGGCGGGCATCCTGATGGTGGCGGGCGTGCTGACCTGGCTGTCGGC
>CALDFO010000047.1 GCA_937942205.1 uncultured Alphaproteobacteria bacterium | reverse complement strand
GAAGGTCATCCGCCGGAAAATCGCCCCGAACGTCAACGCCCCGAACGTCTACCAGCTGAAAATCTGGGCGACGTCCACCTTGGGCGAAGTCGAATACGACACAAGGGGGGGTATGGAACAGGATACCCCACCCCTATCCCTTGACGGTGGGGAGGGTGGGGAAGCTGAAGGGGGGAGGGTATCCCCTGACGTTCGGACTCTTCCCTTAGACACCCTCAAAAGCCCTGGGGAAACCCTTTCTACGGCTGTCGCCGTCGTGAGCGGGCCGTCCGAGATTGACCTGGCGGTGGAGGCTTTCAACCAGGCGGCAGAAACCTGCCCGAAATGGACCAAGTGCATCCAGGTCACGCCGGCGCGCCGCGCGGCAATCGCGGCGCGGCTGAAGGAGACGGGCCTGGACGGGTGGCGCGCGGCGGTGGAGCTTGCGCGCGCTTCTGGCCACCTGGGCGGCCCGGTCCCCACCAGCGGCACCCATCAGGGCTGGCGCATGGACATCGGCTGGTTCGCCAAGGCGGAGCATTTCGGGAAGATCCTGGAGGGCGGCTATGCGCCGGCGCGGGGCGTCACCAATTCCCGCGACGCGGCGCGTGAGGGCATCCTGAAAGGGCTTGAGGAGCTGGGCCATTGACGAAAGCGGTTGTCCCTTTCACCCCCGTGGCGCCAGGCGCTGCGCTTCCGCGCGCGGTGCAGGTGACCGGCCTGTGGCAGCTGGGCCGCGAGGCGCGGCAGGATGACATTCGCGCCCAGCATGCCCTGGCCAAGACCGCGGTGGAATCGGGCGAGGTCACCGCGCTGATCCAGGCCATCACCGCCAAGCCCACCGCCAGAGAGTTCGGCGTCCTCATTGACGAGCTGATCGGCAGCTTCGCGCCGCGCCAGGGCCAGGACATGGGCACCTTCGGCAAGATGCTGACGAAGGATGTGGCTGGCCTGGGCGCTTCCCGTGTCGCCCTCGAAGCCGCGGCCGCCCAGCTCCGCGCCAACTGCACCTTCCTGCCGGCGATCGAGGAAGTCCTGGAAGCCGTAAAATGGCAGAAACAGGTGATCGACGCGCGGGTCCATCTGCTGGAGCGCCTGCCGGCGCGTGTCGCTTTGGCCGAAAAATTAATCGAGCCTGGCCAGGAATGACCATGGAAATCGTTACGCTGGCAGAAGCCCGGCGCACGGCGTTGAAGCATTATTTCACCGGCGTGCCGTGTCCACAGGGGCACATCTCCAAGAGGATAGTTTCATCCAGGGCCTGCTTCGATTGTATGCTTGGACGGGCACCCAGCCATGAGAAAAATCGTGCCGCCGTCAAAAAATGGTTTGGCAAGCTCACCTTCAAAAATCGCCTTCTGCGCGCGGCAAAGACTCGTCACGTCAAGTATGGCTATCCAGGGGTTTTCTGTTTGACGCCGGAAGACCTTACCTGGCCGTCCCATTGTCCAATCTTGGGCATTGAACTGGTCTACGGCGCCCAAGGGCCGGTATGCGAGGCTGCAGCTTCGATAGACCGGGTCGACAGCCGGTTCGGATATGTGAAGGGAAATGTCCAAGTAATTTCCATGCGCGCCAATCGTATCAAAAGTGACGCCACGCCTGAGGAGATGATGAAACTGGCGGTTTATATGGCGAAAATAGATGTTGCAACGCTCAGCTGAAGGCGTAGTTTATACGAGAAGGCGCCTTGGCGGGCGCCACCAACCGCGAGGAAACCCAATGCGCATTTTGACCGTGAAGAGCGAAGAGAACCGGCACACCGCCAGTTTCACCATTGCCCACCAGCGCGACGGCTATCTGCCGATGCGCGCCACGCTGTACCGGGACTATGAAAAGCAGGGCGACGGCACCTTCTGGGCCATGCAGAGCGCGGCCTGCATCGCCAGCAGCTACAGCCAGGCGGAAAAGGACGAAACCCGCCGCTTGAACCGTGAGCCGGCGCTGCAGGATGGCGAGATTGTCCAGATCGAGGGCGGTCAGTACCGTGTGCGCCGCCTGGGCGATTACAGCAACTGCGCCATCTTCGACCCCATCCATGAAGACATCGCGGAAATTGACCGGCTGCGCGGCGCCGAGCGTCACAGCATCCAGGAGCGCGGCGTCAGTACCCATTGCCTGCGCGAGTTTGACCGCCGCACCACCGAACTGAAGTTTGCGAAGCAGCGCCAGATTTGCGCGGTCCAGCTGGAAGGTGTCGGCCAGCAGGTGGCGCTGTGATGGCGTGGGCCGTCGCCGCGGCCCTGTACCTGCTGGGCGCCTATTCCGTGAAGGACACGATGTCTGCCCTGTCTGGGCCACAGCGCGGCGGCGCCGGCTATGACGGCGCGGTGGAATCCTGGGCGCACTTTTACCGGAAGGGCGGGCGCCCGCTGGTGGACAAGCTGGACAGGATCGTCACCAGGACCATGATCGCCGGCTGGCCGGTGGTGATGGTGCTGAGCGTCTGCATCGACTTGCATTGGGCCTGGAAGGGGGGGAGCAAGAAGCGGGGGTGATCCCGCCCGTTTGCCCATGTGGCGCTGAGCAAACGGGTGCGATCCTGCACCAACCTGAAAAGTGAGAAAACCATGACAACCTTGATGCAAGCCTCCCACCAATGGGCATCCCGCCCGGCGGACCAGCGTTTCCTGTCGCTGACGGAAATGCTGGATTACAAGAACCAGGTCCGCCATCGCAGCCAAGCGAAGGTGCTCTCCAGCCGCGCCATTGAAGTCCAGGCGGTTGAAGGTGACCTGCGCGGTCTGCAGGTGCTGGGCGCCAACGGCGGCGGCCCGGTCAATCCCACAAACTGGAGCTTCGGCCAGCTGGCATCCCTGGTGGGCGCGCCGGCGAAATACATGCGCACCCTCCCCAGCGCCCTGGCGGCCGACAACTTGAATTACGGGTTGATGCGCCGGGACGTCGAAGACCTGGGAATCATGATGATCAACGGTCCGGACGGTTCTCCGGGCGAACTGGCGGCGGTGACCGGCCCCAACTATGGCCGCATCTATGACGCCAACATCGTGGACCAGCTGGTGCGCCGCTTTGGCGATGGCGTCACCGGCGACTTCAAGGTGCCCGGCGAGTTCGGCCAAGACGTGCCGATTACCCGCCAGAACACCACCCTCTATGCCAGTGACCGCGATATGTTTGTGTTCCTGGCGGACGAGAAGAACCGCATCGAAGTCCCGGGCCGCCGCAACGGCGAAGCGGGCCAGCTGGCGCGCGGATTTTTCGTCTGGAACAGCGAAGTCGGCAGCAAGACCTTCGGCATGGCCACCTTCCTCTTCGATTACGTCTGCATGAACCGGATCGTGTGGGGCGCGGCTGAATACCGGGAGCTGACCATCCGGCACACCAGCAGCGCGCCGGACAAGTTCGTGGAAGAGATGGCGCCCGCCATTGAAGCCTATGCGCAGTCCAGCACCACCAGCATCACCGCCGCGATCGAGGCTGCCAAGAAGGCCCGCCTGGACACGGATGTGAAGGACTTCCTGGCCAAGCGCATGAACCGCACGCTGAGCCTGAAACAGATGGCGGCGGTGATGGCGACGCACGAGTCCGAAGAAGGCCGGCCCATCGAAACGGTATGGGACGCGGTGACCGGCATCACCGCCTAAGATCGGAAGAGCACACGTCTGAACTCCAGTCACTAGCTTATCTCGT
>CALDFO010000046.1 GCA_937942205.1 uncultured Alphaproteobacteria bacterium | reverse complement strand
CGATGAAGTCCTGGGTGAATACGCCGCCCTTCTTCAGGAATTCGTGATCGGCCTTCAGGCTGTCCAGCGCCTCGCGCAGGGAGCCGCAGACCTGCGGCACCTTGGACAGTTCTTCCGGCGGCAGGGCGTAGAGATCCTTGTCCATCGGGCCGCCCGGATGGATCTTGTTCTCGATGCCGTCCAGGCCCGCCATCAGCAGCGCCGCATAACACAGATAGGGGTTGGCGCCCGGATCGGGGAAGCGGACCTCGACGCGCTTGCCGTTGGGCGAGGGCGAGAAGGGGATGCGGCAGGAGGCCGAGCGGTTGCGGGCCGAATAGGCCAGCAGCACCGGCGCCTCGAAGCCGGGGATCAGGCGCTTGTAGCTGTTGGTCAGCGGGTTGGAGAAGGCGTTGATCGCCTTGGCGTGCTTGATGACGCCGCCGATGTAATACAGGCAGGTGTCCGACAGGTCGGCATAGCCCGAACCGGCGAACAGCGGCTTGCCGTCCTTCCAGATGGACTGGTGGACATGCATCCCCGAGCCGTTGTCGCCATAGACCGGCTTGGGCATGAAGGTCGCAGTCTTGCCATAGGCCTGGGCGACCTGGTGGATCACATACTTGTAGATCTGCATATAGTCGCCGCACTTGGTCAGCGTGTTGAACTTGAAGCCAAGTTCATGCTGGGCGCTGGCGACTTCGTGATGGTGCTTTTCCGGCTGGATGCCCATCTCCTTCATGACGGCCAGCATCTCGCCGCGCATGTCCTGCTCGGAATCGATCGGCGGCACCGGGAAATAGCCGCCCTTCACCTTGGGACGGTGACCCAGATTGCCTTCCGGATATTCCGTGCCGGTGTTGGCCGCGCTTTCCTTGGAGTTCAGGTAGTAATAGCCGGCGTTCATGCCGACATCGAAGCGCACATCGTCGAAGATGAAGAACTCCGCTTCCGGACCGAAATAGGTGGTGTCGCCGACGCCCGAGGAATTGACATAGGCCTCGGCGGCCTTGGCGATGGAGCGGGGGCAGCGGGCATAATGCTGGCCGGTCATCGGCTCCAGCACGTCGCAGACCAGGATCAGCGTGGTCTGGGCGAAGAAGGGGTCGATCACCGCGGTGTCGAGGTCCGGCTTCAGCAGCATGTCGGACTCGTTGATGGCCTTCCAGCCCTCGATCGACGAACCGTCGAACATGGTGCCTTCGTTGAGGAAGTCCTCATCGACCATCATCAGGTCGAAGGTCACATGATGCCACTTGCCGCGCGGATCGGTGAAGCGCACGTCCACATATTTGACCTCCTTGTCCTTGATCAGCTTCAGGATGTCGGCGGCGGTCGGTTTCTTGTCGGCCATTCGTTCGGTCTTTCCTTCAACGTTGAACTTGCGGGGGACGCGCGGGGTCCGGCGCGGCGGCGTCAGATGGCGTCCGCGCCGGTTTCGCCGGTGCGGATGCGGATGGCTTCCTCGACATGGAGGATGAAGATCTTGCCGTCGCCGATGCGGCCGGTGCGCGCGGCCTTCTGGATGGCTTCCACACTGGCGTCCTGGCGGTCGTCATTGACCACGATCTCGATCTTCACCTTGGGCAGGAAGTCCACCACATATTCGGCGCCCCGGTACAGCTCGGTATGGCCCTTCTGGCGGCCGAAGCCCTTGGCCTCGGTGACGGTGATGCCCTGAACGCCCACTTCCTGCAGGGCTTCCTTCACTTCGTCGAGCTTGAACGGTTTGATGATGGCTTCGATCTTTTTCATATGCTCCTCCGCGCGGCGCGGCCGCGCCGCTGGTGACCCGTTAGCATGAACCCGTTAGCAGGACTTGTGCCGGTTTTGGCCGAAAAAACCCGCAATATTCACAGTGGTTTACGAGGGTGCCCAAAAGATGGCGGGAAAATGTGCCTGTAATATAGGCATATTGCACTCCGATTGTGCGGTTCCGCCGCCGCCTTGCCAGTGGGCAGGCCCCCTGTAAGGTGGGCGCGCGTTCCCTCGATCCGTCATGCCCATGCCCCAGCTCAATCCCGTCTTCGCCGCCCTGCCGGTGAGCATCTTCCAGCACATGACCGGCCTGGCGCTGCGCCACGACGCCATCAATCTGGGGCAGGGTTTTCCCGACGAAGACGGCCCCTTGCGCCTGCGGGAGGTGGCGGCCAAGGCGCTGCTGGAAGGCCCCAACCAGTATCCGCCTTCCCGGGGGCTGGGCGAATTGCGCGTGGCGGTCGCCGCCCATGCCCGTGGCTTTTACGGCCTGGACTATGACCCGGAAGACGAGGTGGTGATCACCTCCGGCGGCACCGAGGCTCTGGCCGCCTGCATCCTGGCCTGTGCCGTGCCGGGCGATGAGTTCGTGCTGATCGAGCCGACCTATGATTCCTACCGGCCCATCGTGGAGGCCACCGGCGCGGTGGTGCGCGCCGTCAAGCTGTCGCCGCCGGGCTGGCGGCTGACCGAGGAGGCGTTGCGCGCCGCCATCGGCCCGCGCACCCGCGCGGTGCTGATCAACTCGCCGCACAATCCGGCGGGCCGGGTGTTCAGCCGGGCCGAGCTGGAAATCCTGGCCAGGGTGGTTCAGGAAACCGACGCGGTAGTGATCTGCGACGAGGTTTATGAGCATCTGGTGTTCGACGGCCTGGAGCATGTTCCGCTCGCCACCCTGCCGGGAATGCGGGAGCGGTGCCTGCGCATCGGTTCGGCGGGCAAGATCTTCTCCCTGACCGGCTGGAAGGTAGGCTGGGTGACGGGGCCGCGCCACCTGGTTGCGGCGGCGACCCGCTCGCACCAGTTCCTCACCTTCACCACGCCGCCCGCCCTGCAGATGGGGGTAGCGCACGGCCTGGCCCATGAGATGGATTTTCCCCTGGCCCTGACCCGGCGGTTGCAGAAGAACCGTGACATTCTGGCGGCGGGGCTGACGCGCATGGGGGTCGCGGTGCAGCCCTGCGAGGGCACCTATTTCCTGACGGCGGGCATTTCCAAAATCACCAACGAAAAGGACTTCGCCTTCTGCGAGCGGCTGATCCGCGAGGCGGGGGTGGCGCTGATCCCGCTGTCGGCCTTCTTCCGCTCCGGCACGCCGGACAGTTTCGTGCGCTTCGCCTTCTGCAAGCAGCAGGCGCTGATCGAGCAATCGCTGGCGCGGCTCGAAAAATATTTCGCCCAGGCATGACCGGGAAAATGGCATGACCGGCGAAGTCCTCACCACCGCGGAAATGGCCAGGGCCGATGCCCGGGCGGTGGCGCGGGGCACACCGTCGCTGACCCTGATGGAAAATGCCGGGCGCGCCGTGGCGGACGCCATCGTGGCGCGTTTCCGGCCCTGCGCCGTCACTGTGCTGTGCGGCCCCGGCAACAATGGCGGCGACGGCTTTGTGGTGG
>CALDFO010000045.1 GCA_937942205.1 uncultured Alphaproteobacteria bacterium | reverse complement strand
GGTTGTGCTTCGGTCCAACCTGTCATTCCCGCGAAAGCGGGAATCCAACTTTCTTCTTTCCTGTCCCGGCCTCAGGCCGCGCGCAAAGCGCGCGGCCTTGCGGCGTTTGGGCGTGCGATGCGCATAAAGGGGGAGGCGGGCCGGTGCCAGCGTCAGCCCAGCGCCAGCCGCACCGCCGAGGCCAGCAGGATCGCGGCCAGGATTTGCCGCAGCGTCTTGGCGGGCAGGTGCTTGGCGCCGAACCAGGCGCCCAGAAGGCCGCCCAGCGCGGCGGCCAGCGCCCATCCGGGCAACGCCGTGGGCATTGTGGGATGCAGGGTCCACAGCCCGGCAAAGGCGGGCGCGGCGGTGAACAGGTTGCTGGCCTGGGCCACCGCCGCCACCCGCTTGGTCGGTGTCCAGCCCAGCCCCAACATCAGCAGGGCGGTGAACAGGCCGCCGCCGATGCCGGTGGCGCCCGCCGCCAGTCCGATCACGCCGCCCGCCAGAACAGCGGGCAGCAGAGGCGGCTCCGCCAGGGCCGCTTCATCCAGCGCCGCCGTGCGTCCGGCGGAACGGGCCAGCTGGAACGACGCCACCAGCAGGATCGCGATCATCGCGATGCGGAAGATGTCGGGCGGCAGGGTGATCAGGCCGCCGATCACCGAGGCGGGCAGGCCCAGAATGGCAAAGGGATACCAGTCGCGGGTCTTGAGCAGGCCGGTCTGGACAAAGCGCACCACGCCGATCGCCGAGACCAGCACGGTCAGGGCCAGCGCCACCGGCTTGATCGCGCCGGGCGCGAAACCGGCAAAGCTCATCACCGCGACATAGCCGGGCGCGCCCGCCTGGCCGACACAGGCGAACAGCAGGGCCACCAGGAAGAATCCCAGGCACAACAGAAGATCGCTCACGACAAGGCCCAATCCCTCAGAAGGTGATGGGCGATGGCGATGGGCGGCGGCAGCGTCATCTCGTCCTGGATATCGCCCGCCAGCCGGGCGCGTATTTCCGCCTTGGACAGCCAGCGCGCGTCCTCGATCTCATGGCGGTCGATGGTGACATCGCGCGACAGGGCCTGGGCATGAAAGCCCAGCATCAGCGCCGAGGGGAAGGGCCAGGGCTGGCTGGCGTAATAGGTGACCGCCCCCACCATCAGGCCGGTCTCCTCT
This sequence comes from uncultured Alphaproteobacteria bacterium, assembly GCA_937942205.1. GTDB lineage: Bacteria > Pseudomonadota > Alphaproteobacteria > Micropepsales > Micropepsaceae > Rhizomicrobium. The sequence goes on along the minus strand of CALDFO010000045.1, from coordinate 2,738 downwards.
CGCAGTTCGCGCCGCACCGCTTCCTCCATCGTCTCGCCCGGCTCCACGAAACCGGCAAAGGCCGAATACAGCCGCGGCGGAAAGCGGACATTGCGGCCCAGCAGGCAGAAATCCTCCAATATCGGCAGCATGATCACCACCGGATCGGTGCGGGGGAAATGCTCGGCGGCGCAGGCCGGGCAGACGCGCCGCCAGCCGCCATCGGCGATTCCGGTGACATGGCCGCAACTGGCGCAGAAGCGGTGCCGGGCGTGCCAGTCCAGCAGCGCCTTGGCCTGGCCCGCGATGGCGGCATCGCGCACCGGCAGAATCAGCGCGGCGGGGCGCATCTCCGCGAATGTCCCGCCGTCCAGCGCCGGCGCGGTCTCGCCCGCCAGGTCCACCGCGAACAGCGGCTGGCCGTCTTCCAGTCCCAGGAAGACGCCAGGGCAGCCCTCCCACGCCCCCCGCCAGGGCAGCAGGCCGATATGGCCGCCCTTGAGATAGGGCCGGTTCCGCCAGACGGGCAGGAACAGGCCCCGCGCCCGCTGCGCCGCCAGCCAGACGGGATCGGCGCGGCGCGATTCCCCGGCCCGGTCCAGCGGGCTGCCGGAAAAAGCCAGCGGGACGCCGGAAAAAGAGACCCTGTCCATCCCTCCCGACTCGCATTTTTTGGCCCGAAAGCCTATATCCCCACTCGGAAGTCGGTGGACGGTGCTGTCGCCAACCCGGTCAGGTCGGGAACGAAGCAGCCGTAACGAATTTGTACCGGGTCATCGGCTTCCACCTTATTTGGGGTCGCTCCCGCTTCGCGGACGCTCCATTTTGGTCGCTCCGGCTTTCGCCGACGCTCCAATCCACACATTTCCACCAAAACCCGCGCCCCTTGGCGGGGACGCTTGCTATAGTCGCCGCATGGCCGACACCCCGCCCGACCGCGCCCAGCCTTACCGGGTTCTGGCGCGCAAATACCGTCCCACCGATTTCACTGGCCTGATCGGGCAGGAGGCGCTGGTGCGCACCCTGTCCAACGCCTTCGCCACGGGGCGCATTGCTCATGCCTTCATGCTGACGGGGGTGCGCGGGGTGGGCAAGACCACCACCGCCCGCATCATCGCCCGCGCCCTGAACTGCATCGGCCCGGATGGGCAGGGCACCCAGCCCACCATCCAGCCCTGCGGCGTGTGCGAGCCCTGCGTCTCGATCTCCGAAAGCCGCAACGTCGATGTGCAGGAGATGGACGCCGCGTCGCGCACCGGCATCGACGACATCCGCGAGATCATCGAGGGCGTGCGCTATGCCCCCGTCGCCGCCCGCTACAAAGTCTATATCATCGACGAAGTGCACATGCTGTCCAAGCAGGCGTTCAACGGCCTGCTCAAGACGCTGGAGGAGCCGCCGCCGCATGTGAAATTCGTCTTCGCCACCACCGAGATCCGAAAAGTTCCGGTGACGGTGCTGTCGCGCTGCCAGCGGTTCGACCTGCGCCGCATCGACAGCGCCGAACTCGCCGCCTATCTGGCGACCCTGGCCGGAAAAGAGAATGTGCGGATCGAGGAGGGAGCGCTGGCCCTGATCGCCCGCGCCGCCGAAGGCAGCGCCCGCGATTCGCTGTCGCTGCTGGACCAGGCCATCGCCCATTCGGAATCCGAAACCATCACCGCCGAAATGGTGCGCGCCATGCTGGGTCTGGCCGACCGGGGCCGGGTGCTGGACATTTTTGAAAAACTGATGGGCGGCGATGTGCCCGGCGCGCTGGCGGATCTGACCGGCCTGTATGACGCGGGCGCCGATCCGCTGGCGGTGATGCAGGACCTGCTGGAGACGGTGCATTTCCTCACCCGCCTCAAGGTCGCGCCCGCCGCGCAGGGGTTCTTCGACGGTGGCTCCGGCGAGGCCCGGCGCGCCGCCGATCTGGCGGCCAAGCTGTCGGTCGCGTCGCTCACCCGCGCCTGGCAGATATTGCTCAAGGGCCTGTTCGAGGTGCGCGACGCCACCCGGCCCATCAGCGCCTGCGAGATGGTGCTGATCCGGCTGGCCCATGCCGCGGACCTGCCGCCCACCGACAAGCTGGTCAAGGACCTGCTCGACAATTCGTCTGGGCCGCCCGGGCCCGCCGCGCCGCGCGGGCCTTCCGGTTCCGCGCCCGCCGGCGGCGGCGCGCGGAGCATCAGCGCGCAGAGCACACCGATGGGCGTGGCGATGCGCGCGCCCGCGCCGCAACCCGAATCCGCCCCCACCGCCGTCCTGCGCAATCTGGAAGACATTGTCGCGCTGGCCGCCCGGCACAATGCGCCGATCCTGAAGGTGGCGCTGGAGAATTACGTCCATCTGGTCAGCCTGGAGCCGGGCCGGATCGAATTCCGCCCCCATGCCCGCGCCCCGCGCACCCTGGCAGGCGACCTGCAACAGAAACTGAAAGACTGGACCGGCCAGCGCTGGGCCGTCTCCATCGCTTCGTCCGGCGGCGCGCCGACCCTGGCAGAAGCCAAACAGGCCGCCAAGGCCGCGCGTTTCGACCATGCGGCACAGGAGCCGATGGTGCGCGCCGTGCTGGACCGTTTCCCCGGCGCCGAGATCGTGGCGGTGCGCGACGTGGCCGCCGAGGAGCTCGCCGCCCCCATGCCCGACGCGGACGAGGAATGACGTTATATTCTTGTCATTACCGCGAAAGCGGGAATCCCACTTTCTTTTTTCTTTTCCCTGCCGCTCGCTTTGGCTCGCGGCGTTCAGGCCTCAAATCGGTCCACTGGACCGAT
>CALDFO010000044.1 GCA_937942205.1 uncultured Alphaproteobacteria bacterium | reverse complement strand
AGGTTGAGGCCCGCCGTGCCGTCCCGGTTGGTGGCGCCGGTGGAGCGGGGAATCGGGCTCAGGGTCAGACCCTGCTGGCCGCCGGAGGTGCCCACCGCCAGCGGCGTGCCGCCGCTATAGCCGGCCTCGGTCGGCGATTCGAACAGGAAGGGGATGTTCTGCGACAGGGTGGCGTTCTGCTGCGCCAGGCTGGTGTCGGTGATCTGTCCCAGCGGGGTGCGGATCAGGGTGATGGTCTGCACCGTGGGATTGGCGGTGCTGGCGGCGGTGAAGCCGCTGGAGATGAAGCTGCCGAAGTCCAGCGCCAGGTTGCCGCCGCTGATATTGGCGCTGTTGGCCTCGATCACCGGCGTGCCGCTGGAGGCATTGGCCTGGGAGATGGACAGGCCCAGCGTGCCGTTGGTCTGGACGTTGAAGACGTTGGCCTGGAGCGAGGACCCGGAATTGGCGACATACAGGATGCCGTTGTTCTGCACGGTCACGTTCAGCGCGCCGGGATTGGCGCGGATATCGGCATTGACATAGCCGAAGCCGCCCACGGTCAGGGTGGGATTGGGGTCGGCGCCGAAATCCAGCAGAGCCGCCTTGGTGACCGGCGGCACGCCATTGGCCAGGGACACGATCTGGCGGGCGAGGACCGCATAGTTGGCGGAGGTGTTGACCACGCCGGTGCCGGCATTGGCCACGCCATTGACGTTGCCGACAGTGATTACGCTGCCGCTGCTCACGGCCGGCAGCAGCACGTCGCCCAGGATGTGGCCGCTGTTGTTGATGGTGACGCCCTGCCCGCTCAGCGAGGAGTTCTGCATGTCGATGGCGCGCTCGACATTGACCACCACCGCGCCCACACCGGGGAACAGGTCGGTATTGGTGGCCTCGATCTTGCCGGCATTGTTGATCAGCCGCAGCGTGCTGGAATTGTCCACGATCGCTTCGGAAATCAGCGAGAAGGGATTGGCGGCGGTGGCGATGCCGGCATCGGGCGAGGGCGTGGTGGTGGTGACGCTGGCGATCACGCTGGCGTTCGCCGAAATGTTGATCGCCGGGACATTGGCGTTCGGGTCGATCAGGATGCCAAAGGCATTGCCCTGGCCCACGCCGCTGACCAGCGCGCTGACGATGGCCGGCGTGGTGCTGGAACCGCTGATATTCTGGGCGGTTACATCGATGCGCGGCACGGTGGCATAGGCGCCGATATTGATGGCGGTAGCGGTGATGCGCCCGCCGGTCTGGGTGCTGACCGTGGGAACATTGGTGGTGGATTCGGTGGCGATGCTGCCGGTGTTGAGCAGGCCGCCGGTGTTGTTGACCTGCACGTTGTTGCCGTTGACGGTCTGTGTGACGCTGTTGGGCGCCAGATCGCAGCTTGCGGCCCGGCTCGACAGACAGGTGTAATTGGTCGCCGAGGCGCCCTGGATCAGCACGGCCACCGAGCTGAACTGCGGATCGACCGGGCGGCCGGAAATGGCGCCGCGGTTGATGAAGGAATAGCCGGGATTGACGGCGTCTATGTCGGCCGTCACCGGCCCGATCAACACCGGGCCGCGCGGCTCCAGCGTGGAGGCGTTGGTGGACAAGGCCGGATTGATCCAGACCACCGGCGCCGTGACCAGGCCGTTGGACGAGATTTCCGCCGCCGCCTTGTTGGACGAGGTGGCCGGGCCGTCGTTCAGGAAACCGCCCGCGATGCCGTTGCCGATGGCGACGGCGGTGCCGGCCTGGGCGTTGCCGCCGCGGGTATTGGCGTAATAGACGCCGTTCAGCGAGATCGCGCCCTGGTTGACGAAGGAACCGCCGGAAATGCTGGCGCAGGTGAAGCCGTCGGCGGGCGTGGCGCTGGAACAGGGCAGAAGGCCGCCCGTCAGCTGCACGCCGCGCATCCCCGGCCCGATGCCCTGGATGCGGGACTGGTTGACGAAATTGCCGTAGAGCGGGCCGTCCAGATTGACGATGATGCCGCTGGCGACGGTGCTCTTGTCGCTGGCTTCCTGGCTGATGCCGCCATTGACCAGGATATTGCCCACCATGGTGGTGCCCTGGGTCAGATAGAGAGCCGAGGAATAGTCGCCCTTGACGATCACGTTGGAGGCGGCGGTGACGGCCGAGGCCGAGGCGCTGCCCACCGTGGCGGTAGAGGTCAGGGTGGTCAGGCTGATGGGACCATAGAAACTGTTGCCGCCGCTGATCAGGATCGCGGCCTTGGCGGTGCCCGAACCGGCCACTTCCACTGTGCCGGTATTGGCGAAACCGATGGAGGGCGAAACGATGTTGCCGCCGGCGGTATTGATCCACAGGCCGATGGCCTGTTCGGTATTGCCGTTGGAGATATAGCCCTGATTGAGCACGGTGCTGTCGGAATTGATCGTCACCGCCGCCCCGGCGCTGGTCTTGACGCCCACGCCGCCGGTATTCTGGATGGTGATGTTGCCCGCGGTGGCGGTGTCCAGGGCGGTGCTGGTCGCCGTGGTGACGTTGGTGTCGGCCCAGGCGCCCGTGGTCAGCGCCGCCAGCATGGCAGCCGCAGCGGCGGAAAGCATCAAACGGTGCTTGATCAACTGAGCCTCTTAAATATCGCCTGGCGGGTCGCCCGCCAGTTTGGCATTGCCTGAGCCGGGCCCGCTCCCACAGACCCGCCACCGGCGCCCTTTCGGCGGGTGGCTATACCCTTGCCGTTATCGTGAAAGCCCGCCCTTGGCCCCACGGGCCCGGAAACGCGCTTCCAGACCGCCTTTGTACCCGGCTATAGCCCCGATTCAACAGCAATTTTCGCCCCGGCGGCGCGGCCAGGAACGGAAATATTCCGTCTTAATCAGGTGTTAGCGCCCCGGCGTGCAGACTGGGGCGTGAAAAAGCCTTAACGAGCGCGCCCGCCGCATGAGCCATGCCCGCCATACCGGCTTCGCCCGGCTCACCCAAAAGGATGTGAGCGCCGCGGCCGCGCGCCATGAGATGCTCTATTCCGGCCGCATGGGCGGGGCCCGCGCCGTCTTCGCCTTTTGCGACCTGGCGGGCCTGGACCTGTCGGGCCGCAACCTGGCCGATGCCGACTTTACCGGCGCCATCCTGGAGGAAGTCAATTTCGAAGGCGCCAAGCTGGATTCGGCCTCCTTTTTCGGCGCCGACCTGCGCCGCACCAACCTGGCGGGGGCCTCGCTGCGCCGGGCCGACATGCGCGGCGCCTCCCTGCGCGGCGCCAACCTGATCGGCGCCGACCTGTATGAGGCCGACCTGCGCGAAGGCACCATCGCCGAGAAGGACCGCTACGGGAACCTGCGGGTGCTGCAGCATGACATCGGCGCCGCCGAGCTGCCCGCCGCCATGATGAACTCCGCCAATCTGGAGCGCGCCCGGATGACGGGCGCCGTCGCGGTGCAGGCCGATTTCACCGACGCGGTGATGAAGGGCGTGCGCCTGACCCGCGCCAACCTGCGCCAGGCCCGCCTGACGGGCGCCAACCTGGAAAATGCCGACCTGTCGGGCTGCAACCTGACCGGCGCCGACCTGGCGGGCTGCATCCTGATCGGGACGAAGATGGATTTCGCCACCACCCATGGCGCGGACATGACCCAGACCCTGACCGCCAACACCCCGCCCGATCCCGAGGCCGTGGCCAATATCGAGAAATTGCTGGCCGGGCATTCGCGCTGGGCCGAAAGCGATGGCCGCGAGGGTGTGCCCGCCGACCTGTCCGGACAGGATCTGCGCCATGTCTCCAACCTGGCCCACCGCACGCTCACGGCGCTGATCGCGCCCCATGCCGTTCTGTATGGCGTGAATCTGGAAGGCGCCTCGCTGCAAGGCTCCAATCTGTCCGGCTGCGACCTGCGCTCGGCCAAGCTGGGCGGTGCCGACCTGCGCGGGGTCAATTTCTCCGGCGCGCAGATCAACCATGCCGACCTGCGCGACTGCAAGCTGGGGCCGCTGCTGATCGCCGGGACGCGGCTGCTGCCGGCGCGGCTGGACAATGCCCAGGCGCGCTATGCCGATCTGCGCGGCGCGGATATGCGGCGCGCCCGCATGTCGGGATGCGATCTGTCCTATGCCAACCTGACCGATTGCGACATGCGCGACACCGAAACCGACGGCGCGGATTTCACCGGCGCCAAGCTGCCGGGACGGTTCGCCGAAGCCTTGATGGCTTCGGCTTAGTTATTCAATTTACCCCCTCCGGTTTCAGCTTACTCTCGGTTCGCTTCGCTCACCTCGAACGCTGAA
>CALDFO010000043.1 GCA_937942205.1 uncultured Alphaproteobacteria bacterium | reverse complement strand
CGTCCTTGGGGCGAACGACGGCCTCGTCTCCACCGCCAGTCTGGTGGTAGGCGTCGCCGCCGCAGGATCCCAGCGTCCGGAGATACTGGTGGCTGGCCTGGCGGGACTTGTTGCCGGCGCGATGTCGATGGCGGCTGGGGAGTACGTCTCCGTCAGTTCGCAAACCGACGCCGAGAAGGCCGACATCGCACGCGAGACGCGCGAGCTCAAAGACACACCTGAGGCTGAGCTCGACGAGTTGACCGGGATCTACGTCGCACGCGGGCTGGACCAAGGGCTCGCCCGACAGGTTGCGGTCCAGCTGACAGCGAAAGATGCTCTTGGCGCCCATGCGCGTGACGAGCTTGGCATCTCGGAAACCGTCACCGCCCACCCGATCCAGGCGGCACTGGTGTCAGCGGCGACATTCGCCGTCGGAGCGGTCATCCCGCTCATCATTGCGGCGCTGTCGCCTCCGGCTCAGATCACGCTCACCGTCGCGGTGACGACGCTGGTCGCGCTGTCGGTGTTGGGCGGCCTCGGCGCATCCGCCGGCGGTGCAGGCATTGTGACGGGAGCCGTTCGCGTGACCTTCTGGGGCGCGCTGGCCATGGCCGCGACCGCGGGAGTGGGTATGCTGTTCGGTGTAACTGCGGGATAGCCCGGCTAAGTGGATGTGCTTGGCGGCGTCTGCACAAGGGTCGCACCGTCCAAATAAAACATATTGAAATCAGTGCCTTAAGTGGAGAAGGTTGGATATCAGGCCCATTCCCTCCGCCAAATCTTACAAAATCACGAGTCGGATCAGTCGTTTAGCTTTTGAGCTAAGGATATGTCCCATTATGCCGGGCGCGCCGGGGCATTGCTTTTCAGGCGCTTCATGAATTCAAGGAAATGGGCATGGAGCGGCTCGAACAGCGGCTCGCGGCGATGGCGCATGAAAACCCCGCCGAATAGCTTGAGCCCGACGGTGAACTCGGCCACTTCCGCGTCAGGCAGGACATTCAGGCCCCGCACGCGGTCAATCAACGGCACCAGATCGTCATGATTGGTGATGTCGAAGGTGCGGCGCAGCGGCGCTTCGCCCTCCGGCTGATTCAGCTTTTCGACGGTGACGCGATAGTGGTGGGACATGGGTGGCTCCTGTCAGTTGACAGCATCAATCTATAGCTGTGAATTGATGCTGTCAACCGACTATCCGCCATGCTATCGTCGCCGCATGGACGACGAACTGGTCAATTTGTTGCGGGCGGTCGCGAACGGTTTCCGATTGCGGATGCAGGCGCGGGTTGCCGCCAGCGGCGCGGGACTGCCGGAATTCCAGGCGCGCCTGATCAACCTGATCGGCCGCCATGAAGGGGTTTCGCAGCACGCGCTCGCCTCGCTTACCGAGCGGGACAAGGCGCAGATCGCGCGGGCCATCAAGGAACTGGAGGTCCAGGGTTACGTTTCGCGGCGCGCTCACGCCTCTGATTGGCGGTCCCAGTGCCTTGCTCTCACAGCCAAAGGCAGGAAAATCCATGCCCGGTTAAACGAGATCCGCAAGGAAATCGGCGCCGCCGCGCTTTCCAGCCTCACCCAAGCGGAGAAGCAGGCGCTGAAAGCCTGCCTTACCAAGATGCATACAGCGGTGGCGGATTAGACCTCCGTTGGCCGGGCGCGCGATAGATCCCCCGATGGTTCCTTGATATGTCCCTGATGAATCCCTGTCAGAATTTCAGGCTGACCGTCGTCCCGCCGCCGGGCGTCTCGCCGATGGTCACCGCGGCGTCGTGCAGGGTGGCGATCTGGCGCACCAGGGTCAGGCCGATGCCGCTGCCCTGCCGCTTGGTGGTGAAGAAGGGCACAAAGACCTTTTCCAACTGTGCGGGCGCGATGCCGGGGCCGTTGTCGGCGACCGAAATCACGATCCGCCCGCCGTCCCGGGCGGCATGAAGCCGGATTTCGCCCGCTTCCTCTTCCCGTATGGCTTCCAGGGCGTTGCGGATCAGGTTGATCAGCGCCTGGTCCAGCAATTGCGGGTCCACCGACAGTTCCAGATTTTCCGGTGTCACCTCGGCGGTGAAACGGATGTCGCGCAACGCCAGCTCGGACGCCAGGAGGCGGCTGATGCGCGCGAAGCAGCGGCGCACCGCCACCATCTCCGGCTGGGCGATCATGCGCCGGGTCAGGCGGCGATGGTTCTGGACGAATTGGGCCAGGCCCTCGCTGCGCCGGGCCATGGTGTCCAATGCCTCGCCCGCATCGCTCAGGGCGGCATGGCGCGGATCGCCGGGGGGCAGGGTCTGGATCACACCCGTCACCAGTTCGCGCGCCGTGACGGCCAGGGATGAGATCGGCGTCAGGGAGTTGGTCACCTCATGCGCCATGATGCGGATCACGGTCTGCCAGGCCGCCAGTTCCTGTGCCGTCAATTCGCTTTCGATATTCTGTAGCGACACCAGCCGCCGCGCCCGCCCGCCCTGGGTCAGGTCGGTGGCGGCCGCCTTCAATTGCAGCGCGCCGCCGCTGCGCTCCATCTTGAGGATGGCGGCTTCGCCCGGTTGCAGGGCTTCCAGATTGGCGGCGAACTCCGCCCCGAAGCGGGGCAGTTGCGCGGTCTGGGTGCAGCCGCCCTCGAACAGCCGCCGCGCCGCGCGGTTGAGGAGCTGCACGCCGCCATCGTCCGTCAAGGCGATCAGCGCCACGGGGATGTGCGACACCAGCGCCTGGTGATATTGCGCCTGTTCCTCGCGCTCGCCGCGCACCAGGCGCAGCCGTTCCAGAACGCGGGTCATGGCCGCGCCCAGTTCGGCAAAGGCGCTGTCGCTGCCGAAGCTGCGGAAGCTGGCGGCGCCGTCATCCAGCGCCACCGCTTCCATGAAACGGGCGATCTCGCGTCCGGGCCGGTTGGCGAAATGCATCAGCAGCAGCAGTTGCACCAGCGCCGCCGCCGCCATCAGCGCGATGGTGACGTACCAGCGGGTCTGCAGCGCCAGCCACAGCAGCAGCGCCAGGGTGGCGGTGAGGGTCATGACCCGGAGTGTGATGCCGGCGCGGAAATGGCTAAAGCCCATATTTCTCCATCCGGCGATAGAGCGAGGTGCGCGTCAGTCCCAGTGACTGGGCGGCGCGGCTGATATTGTTCCGGTGCAGCAGCAGCGCCTGCTGGATGGTGTTCTTTTCCACCGCGTCCAGACGGGTGACATCGGCGGCGGGCGGGGCTGTTTCCGGCACGGGTTCCGCCAGCGGGAAGTCGCCCACATCCAGAAGGGCGCTATCGCCCAGGATCACGGCGCGTTCCACCGCATGGCGCAAGGCGCGGATATTGCCGGGCCAGTGCCAGTCCGTCAGCCGATCCATCAGCGCCGCCGACAGCCGCCGGGGCGGCAGATTGTATTTCTGGGCATAGAACGTGGCATAATGTTCCAGCAGCAGGGGAATATCCGCGCGCCGCTCGCGCAGGGGCGGCAGCACGATCTCCACCGTGTTGATGCGATAGAGCAGGTCCTGGCGGAACAGGTTTTCGTCGCCCAGCCTGTCGCGGCTGACATTGGTGGCGCAGATCAGGCGTACATCGATGGGCTCCGGCTTTTCCGCGCCCACCGGCACCACCTCGCGCCGTTCCAGCGCGGTCAGCAGTTTGCCTTGCAGATGCAGCGGCACATTGCCGATCTCGTCCAGGAACAGGGTGCCGCCGGTGGCGGCGCGGAAATAACCGGTGCGGTCCTGGCGCGCATCGGTGAAGGCGCCCTTGCGGTGGCCGAACAATTCGCTTTCGAACAATTGCGGCGACAGCGCCCCCATATCCACCCGCAGGAACACCTCGCCCGCGCGCGGCGACAGGCGATGGATTTCGCGCGCCACCAGTTCCTTGCCGGTGCCGTTCTCGCCCAGGATCAGGACATTGGCGTCGGTGGGGGCGGTGCGGCGCACCGCGCCGAACACCTTCACCATGGCGGGCGCGGTGCCGATCATGTCGCTGCCGCCATGGGTGGCCGCCGCCAGGCCACGGTTGCGCGCGCGCAGATCGGCGGCTTCCTGCCGGGCGCGGCGCAGGTTCAGCGCCGCCGTCAGCGTCGCCAGCAGGCGCTCGTTCTGCCAGGGCTTGGTGACGAAATCAGCCGCGCCCTGTTTCATGGCCTCGACCGCGATCTCAACATCGCTATGGGCGGTGACCATCACCACCATGGCGGCGGGATCGATCTCCAGCACCTGGGCCAGATAGCGCAGGCCCTCGCGGCCGTCATCGGCGCCGGGGGTGAAGTTCATGTCCAGCAGCAGCAGGTCGAAGGCGCCGCGCCGCGCCAGCGCCGCCAGCTGGCCGGGATCGGACAGGGTCTGCACCGTGGCGAAATGCTGTTTCAGCAGCAGCCGCGCGGCCTGGAGGATGTCTTCATTGTCATCGACGATCAGGATGCGGGCGTCGGGCATGGGCTCATCGGAGTGTTCGCTGGCGTGCAGGTGTCCGAAAAAGTGTACGCAGACGGACACTTGGTCGCCAAGGTGATCTTACAAGGCATTGAAAAACAATAGTATTTTTCTGGCACGGTGGTTGCTCTGTTACCGAGCATGGATACGCCGCTGCGCAATTCCACGCTGAAAGACCGCCTGCTGGGCCTGCTGCGCCAGCCTGTGGCCGACACTGGCGGCCCCATCGCCGGGAGTCTGGGCCAGGACCGCGTCATCGCCCGCACGCCGCTGTGGCGGCGCTATGCCATTCCCGGCGCGGCGCTGCTGGTGCTGGTGGGCTTGGGCGTCTGGGCGCTGGCGGGGGCGGGCGGCAACGTGATCCGCGTGCCGCTGGCGCAACTGACCATCGGCAGCGTCACGCGCGGGCCGTTCGAGGATTACATCGCGGTGCGCGGCGCGGTGGCGCCTTTCGTCACCGCCCATCTGACCACCGACCAGGGCGGCACGGTCAAGCAGGTGCTGGTGGAAGACGGCGCGATGGTGAAGGCGGGCCAGCCGCTGATCGTGCTGTCGAACCCGGCGCTGCAATTGCAGGTCGCCGCCCAGCAACTGGCCTTTGAACAGACCCGCTTCAAATATCAGCAGGACCTGCTGCAGACGGAATACAAGCTGAACAAGCTGAAGGCCGATCTGGAGCGCGACAAGATCCTGCTGGACGGCAACGCCATCGCGCCCGCCACCTACA
>CALDFO010000042.1 GCA_937942205.1 uncultured Alphaproteobacteria bacterium | reverse complement strand
AGGCGACTTCGCGCGCCCCATAAATGGCGATGGGGATCAGGCTTGTGGCGAGACCCAGCCCGGCCAGGGCGAACAGCCGCGTCGCGCTGTCGCCGGGCCGCAACGACCAGACCCAGGCGCCGATCACCAGCGCCACCATGGCGGTCAGGATCTGCACCCAGAACATGGCGGGCAGTTCCGCCGGACTTCGTGTCCGGGGTTGCAGGGTGATCTGGGCCGTGACGCCATCGGGGCGCGCCAGCTCCAGGCGCACCTGGGGCCCGGACAGGGCATGGTACAGTTGCGTCTGGCGTTCATAGAAAGTGTCCAGCGCCGGATAGGTGGCGATAGTGTCCGGGTCTTCCAGCAGATCGGCTTCGGTCACCGGGATGCGCCGCCCGTCCGGGCCGATGACGGCCTGCAGGCGCGACGGCAGTGCAACCGTTTTGGATGACGCGGCGATGATGTCCGGCGTGCGGCCATGGTCGCCGGGCGCGAAGGTCAGGCCGAGATGCGGTTGCAGGCAGGACAGCGCCGCCGACAGAACGATCACAAGCAGGCCCAGCATCGCGGCAAGGGTCACGATGAAGGCGGGAGACCGGCGTCGGAACATACCGCAGATTTCGCCGCAACCGCCGGCACGGTCAAGCGGCATCACTGTTGCCCGTCCGTGTCTTGGTCCGCGCTGTCGGCCGGGCCGGGATAAAGCGGGGGCCTTACCCCGAAACCGGGGGTTTCAGCCCTGTTTTCACAAGGCAATTTCCCCCGGAGGACGGGGAATCATTTTATGCGAATTGACAAACACGCGGCGATGGCCGCCATGCTGCTCTCGGCCGTCGCGGCGGGCGCCTTGCCATCGCGTTCGGCCGACCTGGGCGAGGCACGCTCGCTGCTGGCGCGGGGCCAGGCCGCGGCCGTCTATGCGATGCTGGCGCCGCGGATCACCCAGGAAGCGGGCAATCCGGATTTCGATTATCTGCTGGGCATGGCGGCCATCGACAGCGGGCGCCCCGGCGAGGCCGTCGCCGCCTTCGAACGCGTGCTGGCGGTCCAGCCGGACCAGCTGCAGGCGCGGGCCGAACTGGGCCGCGCCTATATCGTCATGAACGAACCCGAAGCGGCCCGGCGCGAACTGGAGACGGTGCAGCGTCAGCCGTCCGTGCCCCCGGCGGTGCGCCGCACCCTGGACCGGTACGTCAACGCGCTGGACACCAGCCTGTCGGGCGGCGGGACGCGGGTCAGCGGCCAGATGTCGCTGTCGGGCGGCTATGACTCCAACGTCAACAACTCCACCAGCGAACCGCGCATCCTGATCCCCGCCTTCGCCGCGCTGGGCTATGCCACCCTCTCGCCCAGCGCCGTGGCGCAGGAAGACGGCTTCGCCCAGGCAGCGGGCCGCCTGTCGATCGTGCATGGCCTGTCGGTCAACCAGCGGCTGGTCGCCGATTTCACCGGCAGCTATCGCCTCAATGGCGAGCATGACGCCTACGACCAGGGTCTGCTGGGCGCCACCATCGGCTTCGCGCATGTGACGCCGGACGATGGCACCTTCACCCTTTCCGGCCAGGCGCAGGCCTATTTCGTGGGCGGAAAGGATTACCGCAACGCCTTCGGCGCGCTGGGCCAGTGGACTGTCCAGCGGGGCGGTTACGATCTGGGCTTGTATGCGCAGTATCTCAAACTGTCCTATCCCACCAATACGCCGCAGGATGCCGACCGCTATGCGCTGGGCGTGACGCTGGGGCGCGCGTTGGACCGCGCCGGGCAGTCCTATCTCTTCGGCAGCGTCTATGGCGGCCAGGAGATCACCGGGAATCCGGCCTTCGACAATCTCAGCTACAGCTATGCCGGCGCGCGGCTGGGTGTGGAGATGAAGGCCACGCCCGATCTGTCGATCATCCCGTCGGTGGCGGTCGAGACCGATCAGTATCTGGCGGCGGAACCGCTTTTCCTCAAGACGCGCGACACGTTCAGGACCGATCTGGATGTGACGGTGCGCTACCGGTTCAATCCGCAACTCTCTCTCGGCGTCAACGTCACCTACACCAACGCCAACAGCAACATCCCGCTCTACGACTTCGAGCGCGTCGCCACCATGCTGACGCTGTCTCGCGACTTCTGAGGAAGATATCATGCGTTTCAAGACCGCTCTTCTGCTCGCCTCCGCCGTCTCCGTCCTCTCCGCGCCCGCGCTGGCGATCCCGGTGCTGTTCGGCGGCGCCAGCGCGCCCGACGCCGGCGGCGCGGCGATCACCGATGTCGTCCCCGGCCAGACCGTCACCGTCACCGGGCCGGTGCTGCAGCTGCGCCTGGCCGACGGCTCGACCGTGATCGCGCCCCAGGGCGCCAGCTTCACGGTCTCCAGCGAAACGCCGGTTTCGATCGCGCTGGTGTCCGGCTCGTTGCGCGTGAACTCCGCGGGTACGCCGGTCACCGTGACGCGCGGCGGCACCGCCATCACCACCACCGGCGGCGTCTTTTCCGCCGCCGCCCAGGGCAATGGCCTGTCCGGCCGCGTCAATCAGGGGACGGCCCAGGTCGCGGCGGGTGGGCAGGTTCGCAGTTTCAACGCCGGCGGCGGCTATGTCGCGTCGGGCAGCGGCATTTCGGGCACCTTCGCGCCGCCCGTGGCCAGCGCGCCGGGGATGGCGTCCAGCCAGGCGATGCCCCCGGCGCCCAATGCCTTCTCGGCGGCCGATCCGCGCACACCCAGCGGTGCGGGGCAGACGGTCGTCGCGGCGGCCCAGTCCAGCGGTTTTCCGGTCTCCAGCAGCGGCGGCAATAGCGGCGGCACGGGTAACACCGGGACCGGGGGTACCGATACGGGGAGCAACACGGGCGGCGGCAACAACACTGGCGGGACCGGCGGCACCGATACGGGGAGCAATACCGGTGGCGGCAACACCGGCGAGACCGGGGGCACCGATACGGGGAGCAACACCGGCGGCGGCAACACCGGCGGGACCGGGGGCACCGATACGGGGAGCAACACCGGCGGGACCGGCGGCACTGACACGGGGAGCAATACCGGCGGCAATACGGGCGGCAATAC
>CALDFO010000041.1 GCA_937942205.1 uncultured Alphaproteobacteria bacterium | reverse complement strand
CAGAATCCGGTCTGCATCAGCTTTTCGTGAAAGACGATGTCGGGCCGGATATAGCGCAGCACCAGCAGGGTGAAGCCCAGCGCCAGGAAGCCGTAAACCCCGAACAGCGCGGCATGGGCATGGACCGCGGTGGTGTTGAGGCCCTGGAGATAGAACAGCGCCACCGGCGTGTTGATCATGAAGCCGAAGACGCCCGCGCCCAGCATGTTCCAGAAGGCCACCGCGATGAAGCACATCAGCGGCCAGCGCAACGGACGCATCCAGGGGGCGCGGTCGCGCAGGCTCCAATGCTCCCACGCCTCATAGCCCAGTACGATCAAGGGCACGACTTCCAGGGCGCTGAAGGCCGCGCCGACCGCCAGGACCGGCGTGGTGGTGCCCGAGAAATACAGGTGATGGAAGGTGCCGGGCACGCCGCCCACCATGAACAGCGAGGCCGACGCCAGGCTGGCCGCGGTGGCGATGCGCTTGGACACCAGCCCCATGGAGGCGAAGATGAAGGCGATCGCGGCGGTGGCGAACACCTCGAAGATGCCCTCCACCCACAGATGGACCACCCACCAGCGCCAGTATTCCATGATGGTGATGTGGGTCCGCTCGCCATAGAACAGGCCCGAGCCATAGAACAGGCCGATGGCGACGGTGGCGATGGTCAGCAGCAGCAGCAGGTTGTTGTCGCCGCCCTTTTTGCGCAGCGGCGGCACCATGCCGCGCAGCATCAGCACCAGCCAGAAGAGCAGGCCGCCGAACAGCGCGATCTGCCACACCCGGCCGGCATCGAGATATTCATAGCCCTGATGCCCCAGCCAGAAGCCCAGCTCGGTCGGCATCTTCTGCGCGATGGACAGGTAGTTGCCGATGAACGATCCGGTCACCACCAGCAACAGGGCCCAGAACAGGATGTCCACCCCCAGCTTCTGATACTTGGGGTCGCCGCCATGAATGACCGGCGCCAGGAACAGGCCGGCGGCCAGGAAGGCGGTGGCGATCCACAGCACCGCGCTCTGCACATGCCAGGTGCGGGTCAGGGCATAGGGGAACCATTGCGAGACATCGATGCCGTAAAAGCCCTGCCCCTCGATGGTGTAGTGCGCGGCGAAGCCGCCGATGAACACCTGGTAGATGAATAGCGCCGCCACCAGGAACAGATATTTGCCCAGCGCCCGCTGCGACGGCGTCAGCGCCGCCAGGGTCAGCGGATCCCTGTCCGCGGCGGTGGGTGGGGTGTCGTCGTGGCGGCGCAGGAAGGCCCAGCCCCAGATCAGCGTGCCGACACCGGCGATCAGGATCACGACACAGGCCAGCGACCAGAGGATATTCTCCGGCGTCGGCAGGTTGCCGATCAGCGGCTCCGGCGGCCAGTTGTTGGTATAGGTGGCGATCGTGCCCGGCCGTTCGGTGGACGCCGCCCAGGCCGTCCAGAAGAAGAAGTCGGCCAGCGCCGCGCGCTTGGCGGCGCTGGGCAGCGTATTCTCCTTCATCGCGTAATTGTCGCGCATCCCCCGCAGCGCGGGATCGTTGCCATAGAGCTGGTCGTAATGGCCGGCAACCTCGGCGATGGCGCGGGCGCGCCGCTCCGAAACCGTGATCACGCCGGTTTGCGCATCCAGGCTGTTGTGCCGGTATTCCTGCTTCAGCGCATGGGTGAGCGCCGCTTTCTGCTCGAAATCGAGCGCATCGAACGCCGCGCCGTATTTTTCCGTCGCCGCCAGCCGGAGCCAGGCCGTCAACTCGCGGTGCAGCCAGTCCGCCGTCCAGTCGGGCGCCTGATAGGCGCCATGCCCCCAGATCGAACCCAGCTGCATACCGCCGGTGCTTTGCCAGGCCGCCTGCCCGGCCATGATGTCGTCATGGGTCATCAGCACCTCGCCCGAGGCGGAAACGACCTGGGCGGGGATGGGCGGCGCCTTACGATAGACCTCGACTCCCGTCACGCCCAATATGATGAAGGTCACGGTCAGGACCGCGATCAGGAGCCACCAAAGCTTGCGATATTCGCCCATTATAACCCCCATGCCCCGTTCACAGGTCAGGCGTTCTGCCGTTATCGGATACGCCAGGCACTGCCGCTGGCGCAGGGATGCGCCATCGGTTTGCTTGGCCAATATAGCCTCTTCGGTTGCGCGGCGGTATTGATCCGGGTCAAGGCATATTGCGAATAGTTCTTGATCGCGCCGGCGTGGCGCGACACCGATTTGACCCGCTATGCGGGTCGCGCCTCACCCTTGTGGCGTCGTATCCGGCTCCGGCTTCTGGGCGTTCCACAGGATCGCCACGCCGATCATCGCCGACAGCACCGAGGCGGCGAAGACCGCGATCTTGGCGGCATCGAAGTCCGCGCCGTGAAAGGCCTGGCCCGCGATGAACAGCGACATGGTGAAGCCGATGCCCGCCAGCGCGCCCGCGCCGATCAGTTGCCGCCAGGAATAATCGTCCGGCTTGGTGGCCAGTCCCAGCCAGACCGCCAGCGCGGACGCCCCCACCAGACCCAGGGGCTTGCCCACCATCAGGCCCGCCATGATCGCCAGCATCAGGGCCTGGTGATGCGCCACCACCTCCACGCCCAGCATCACGCCCGCATTGGCGAAGGCGAACAGCGGCAGCACAATATAGCTGGAGCGCGCGCCCGCATGGCGCAGCAGCCGGTCGGCGGGCGATTCCAGCCGGTCATGGATGGCATCCAGCGCCCGCAGGGCCGGTGTGGACGGCCCGCCCCGCAGGGCTTCTCCGCGGTGCCGGGCTTCGGCCTGGATGATGCTGCCCGCCTGGATCG
>CALDFO010000040.1 GCA_937942205.1 uncultured Alphaproteobacteria bacterium | reverse complement strand
GGCCGGCACATTGTCGGTGATGTCGGTGAACACCATGGCGCGGCCGCCATCGGGCGTGGCGCGGTCGCGCACCAGATAGGATTTGTCGTCGCTGGTTCGCAGCGTGGCATGGGCGGCGCGCTGGCGATGGCCTTTCAGGCGGCGCTCCAGCCATATCTGAGGCGGTTCGTCCAATGCCAGGCGGCCGTTGAAGGCCACCATAGCGGCGATCTCGGGGAAGGGGATTCCCACCAGATCCTCCACCTTCACGCCGACCAGCTGGCCATACAACTCGTTGCCCATCAGCAGCAGGTCTTCATGATCGAACAGCGCGAAGGCGTCGGCCGACAGTCGCACCGCTTCTTCCAGCCGCGCCATTTGGGCGCGGGCGGCGGTGACGTCGCTCCACAGGATCACCACATGGCCTTCGGGCGTGTGGCGCGCCTTCAGCTCCAGCACCCGATGATCGGACAGCGCGACGTCGACCGGAGCGTAATTGCCCGGGCGTAGCTGCGACAGGCGCCGGGCGACGAAGGCGTCCGGCCCGCCCGCCAGGGCGGACGCGGCGATCTGGCCGCCGGCGATCTCCATCCGCACCAGGTCTTCATAGCGGCGGCCGATCAGGTGGTGCAGCGGGGGCAGGCCGCGCAGCAGATAATTCAGATGGGCGTTGGCATGAAGAAGGCGGCCCTGGGCGTCGAAAATGGTCAGGGCGGCGCGCAGCGCGTCCAGCACGTCCAGCAGCGCGGCGGCGTCATGGGCCGGTATGCGCGCGTTTTTCTGTGCCGATATGGCCAACTCTGTTCCCCTGCCAGGCGCCCGGCGCTTTGCGAAGACGTCCAGCATGGGACGCATTGCGTTGCCGATTGGTTAGGGCGGCGGCAAGGACTGTGGCGATCCGGCGACAGCCCGGACGAATCGCGCCATGATCGGTTCAGGTGCGTGCGCCGCAATCCTTGTGGAAAACTGAATGACGGCGCCCCGGTTTCAGGTTTCATTAAGCCTGCCCGGCAAGACTGCGCGGCAGCTCCATATGGCAGCAGGACAAGACGGACATATGGCCCTGACGGACATCCACGATACCGCGACAGACGGGGCCCCGGCCGGCGGCGCCCGCCGCCTGGCGCGCCGGCAGTTCGTGCTGGTGCAGACCGCCAAGGCGGCGGTGGGCGCCGCACTGGGCCTGGCATTTTTCTGTGTGGCGGGACGGCCGGACGGCGCCGATCTTCTGGCCATTGCGGGGCTTCTGGCCCCGGCCGGGCTGGCGCTGCTGGGCCTGACCCGCATTCCCCTGCCGCTGCTGGAACAGGCGGGGCTGGCGCTGTTTGCGCTCCTGATCGGCTATCTGGCGGTGCTGACCGGCGGGCTGTCATCGCCGCTGGTGGTCTGGTTCGCGCTGGTACCGGCCGAAGCGGCGCTGACCGGCGCGCCTGATGCCTCGAAAAATGGCGCCTCGAGAAAGGCGGTGGTGCGGGCGGGCATGGCCGCGGCGCTGGTGCTGCTGGCGGTGGCGGCGCTCCAAGGGCTGGCGCTATTGCCGCCATCGCGCTTGACCCTGCCGGCCTGGCAGGTGATGGCGGTATCGACCCTGGCGGCGCTGGTGCAGG
>CALDFO010000039.1 GCA_937942205.1 uncultured Alphaproteobacteria bacterium | reverse complement strand
TTCTGGCTTCCCTTGCGCTGATCCCAGTCCTTCAGGCGGGTGAAGGCGATGCCGGCATTCTGGCCCGCGCCCGAAAAGCTGAAGCCCGCCACCACGAAGGTGAACTCCACATTGTCCTTTTCGTCGATCAGATAATGGTCGGCGACCTGCTTGGCGACCGCCAGGGTGCGTTCCTGCACCGCGCCGGTGGGCAGGGTGATCTGGGTGATGACGAAGCCCTGGTCCTCGTCCGGCAGGAAACCGGTGGGCAGGCGCAGGAACAGCAACACCATCACCGCCACGATCACCAGATAGCTCAACATCACCTTCCAGGTGTTGTGCAGGAACCAGGCGGCGCGGACCTGGTACCAGTCGCGGAAGTTGTCGAAGGTGCGGTTGAACCACAGGAAGAACTTCATCTGCGGCTTGCGCTCGTCCTCCACCGGCTTGAGCAGGGTGGCGCAGAGCGAGGGCGACAGGATCAGGGCCACCAGGATCGAAAGCGTCATCGCCGAGACGATGGTGATCGAGAACTGGCGGTAGATCACGCCGGTGGAGCCGCCAAAGAACGCCATGGGCACGAACACCGCCGACAGCACCAGGCCGATGCCGATCAGGGCGCCGGTGATCTCGTCCATGCTCTTGAGGGTGGCGTCGCGCGGCGACAGCCTTTCCTCATGCATGATGCGCTCGACATTCTCGACCACCACGATGGCGTCGTCCACCAAGAGGCCGATCACCAGCACCAGCGCGAACAGGGTCAGGGTGTTGATGGAATAGCCGAACATGGCCAGGATGCCGAAGGTGCCCAGCAGCACCACCGGCACGGCGACGGCGGGGATCAGGGTGGCGCGCCAGTTCTGCAGGAAGACATACATCACCAGCACGACCAGGAAGATCGCCTCGATCAGCGTCACCACCACGTCATGGATGGAGAGGCGGATGAAGGTGGTGTTGTCCACCGGATAGCTCATCTTCATGCCGTGGGGCAGGGTGGCGCGCAGCTCCTCGGCCTTCTGCTTGACCATGTCCACGGTTTCGAGCGCATTGGCGCCCGGCGCCAGCATGATCGCGACGCCCGCGGCGGGATTGCCGTTCAGCAGGCTGGTGACGGCATAGGAGTCCGCGCCCAGCTCGATGCGGGCCACATCCTTCAACCGCACCACCGCGCCGCCGGTGGAGGTCTTGAGCACGATCTCGCGGAACTGCTCGGGCGTCTGCAGGCGCGACTGGGCGGTGACGGTGGCGTTGAGTTGCTGGCCCGGCACGGTCGGCTGCTGGCCGATCTGGCCGGCGCTGACCTGCACGTTCTGGGCCTGCACCGCGGCGCTGACGTCCGACGGCTGGAGGCCGTAATTCTTCAGCTTGTAGGGGTCCAGCCAGATGCGCATGGCGTATTGCGCGCCGAACACACGGGTGGAGCCCACGCCCGGCACGCGGCTGAGGGGGTCGGCCATGCGGCTGGCGATGAAATCCGAAACGTCCACATTGTTGTAGCGGCCGGTATCGTCATAGACCGCGATCACGATGATGAAGTTGGGCTGGTTCTTGGCGACGGTGACGCCGAGCTGCTGGACCTGCGAGGGCAGCAGCGGCACGGCGGCCTGCACCTTGTTCTGCACCTGCACCTGGGCGATGTCGGGGTTGGTGCCCGCCGCGAAGGAGGCGGTGATCGCCACGGTGCCGTCGGCATTGGAAGCCGAGGAGAAGTACAGCAGGTTGTCCAGGCCGGTCAGCTGCTGCTCGATCACCTGGGTGACCGAGTTCTGCACCGTCTGGGCGTCGGCGCCCGGATAGACGGCGCTGACCACCACCGCCGGAGGGGCAATGCTGGGATATTGCTCGATCGGCAGGCGGGTGGCGGCGATGCCGCCTGCCAGCATGGTGACGATGGCGATGACCCAGGCGAAAACCGGGCGGTCGATGAAGAAACGCGACAGCGACATTTAATGCCCCGCCGGCTTCTGGGCCGCGCCCGGACCGTTGGCGGCGGCGGGCGCCGCGCCCATCGGCTGCGGCACCACCGGCATGTCGGGCTGCACCTTGCCGCGGCCCTCCACGATCAGGCGCTCGCCGGGCTTGAGGCCGTCCAGCACCTGCCAGTCGGCCCCGATGGCGCGGCCGGTCTTGAGCACGCGCAGGCGGGCGATGTTCTTTTCGTCCAATACCAGCGCGGTCGGCTGGCCGCGCTCGTCGCGGCCCACCGCTTGCTGCGGCACCAGGATGCCCTTGGGGTCCACGCCCTGGCTGACGGTGGCGCGCACATACAGGCCCGGCAGCAACAGCCCGTCGGGATTGGGGAAGATGGCGCGCAGGCGCACCGCGCCGGTGTTCGGATCCACCGTCACGTCGGTGAACTGCAGCTTGCCCGCATGGGCATAGTCGCTGCCGTCCTCCAGCTTCAGCGTCACGCGCGCGCTGCCGTCCGCATTGAGGGTGCCGGCCTGGGCGGCGCGCTTGAGCGCCACCAGTTCGGCGCTGGACTGGTCCACATCCACATAGATGGGATCGAGGGTGGAGACGGTGGTCAGCGCGGTGGTCTGCTGCGCCGTCACCAGCGCCCCCACCGTGACGGTGGAGGCGCCGATGCGGCCGCTGATGGGCGCGGTGATGCGGGTGTAGTTCAGGTTGATGCGCGCCGCGTCGGCCTGCGCCTGGGCCGCCAGATAGGCGGCGCGGGCATCGTCATTGTTCTGCGGCGAGATGGCGTTTTCCGTCAGCAGCACCGCATAGCGGTCGGCGCGCGTCTTGGCGCTGGTCAGGCTGGCGGCGGCGGCGGCATAGGCGGCCTGATACGGAGCCGGTTCGATCTGATAGAGCGCCTGGCCCGCCTTGACGGTCGAGCCTTCCTCGAACAGGCGCGCCTTCACGATGCCGGAGATCTGCGGGCGGATTTCCGACACCGCATAGGGGCTGGTGCGGCCGGGCAGTTCGGTGGTCAGCGCCACCGGCTGTTCCTTGACGGTGATCACGCCGACCTGCGCGGGGGGCATCTGCTGTTGCGGCGCCTGGTCACAGGCGCTCAATCCGGCGCCCAGCACAAGGCTGCAAGCCAGCAAGGAAATTCGACGCGACATGGTATTCCCCACATTGGGCCCGGACCGGGCGGTCATGGATGACGAACGGCCTGGCCGGCATCCGGGAGTGATCAATAACGGCCGGGACATTGGCATAGTCCTGACTGTCCCGCCCCCTATTTATGTGCAGTTGCGAAAATTGGAAGAGGCTATGTCCAAAGCGCGGTCAGGGCGGCTTCCACGCCGCTTGCGGTGTCGATTCGGCACAAATGTGACTTTGTCACCCGACGCTGTTGCGGATCGGCGGGGCGCGAAGCCTGCTCGACATACCAGCCCAGATGCTTGCGGAACACTTTCAGGCCCAGCGCATCGCCATAGAAGCGCAAGGTCTGTCCGAAATGAGTCAGCGCGATATCCAGACGGTGCGTGAATCCGGGCTCTGACATTTCAGTGTTCATGTCCAGCGCGCGGTTGATGCTGTCGGCAATCCACGGCCGTCCATAGGCGCCGCGCCCGATCATCACCGCGTCCGCGCCCGATAATGACAAGGCGTCACGTGCGCTGGCGACGTCGGTGATGTCGCCGTTGACGATCACGGGGATGGCGACCGCCGCCTTCACCGCCGCCACCGCCTTCCAGTCGGCCTTGCCGGAATAGAATTGCTGGCGGGTGCGGCCATGCACGGTGATCGCCGCCACGCCCAGTTCTTCGGCCATCGCCGCGATCTGCGGCGCGTTGCGGCTGGCATCGTCCCAGCCCAGGCGCATCTTCAGCGTGACCGGCCGCGTGGTGGCGTTGACCGCCGCGCCGATCAGTTTCGCGGCCAGGTCCGGCTCGCGCATCAGCGCCGAGCCCGACAGCGCGCCGGTCACTTCCTTGGCGGGGCAGCCCATATTGAGGTCGATGATGTGCGCGCCCGCGTCTTCGGCCAGCGCCGCGCCCTTGCCGATCCATTCCGGCGTGCGGCCGACAAGCTGGATCACCATCAAGGGAAGCGCCTGTTCATCGTCCTTGGCCCCAATGGCGGCGCGGCGCACCACATCGGGGCGCCCGCGCGCGAAGCTGTCACACGCCACCATCTCGGTCGCCACATAGGGCGCGCCGCAGGCGCTGGCGGTGCGCCGGAAGGGCAGGTCGGACACCCCCGTCATGGGCGCGGTGAGCACCCGGCCGGGAATGGTCACATCGCCGATCTGGAGCGGGGTCGCGGACATGGCGGGGCGGGGCATAATCCCGTCCGCCGCCAATGTCGAGCGCACCGCCCCTAGATGCCGCCGGGACTGATATTGTGGATGCGGCCCGATCCGGCGATCTTGGTGTTCAGGTTGCGCGGGTTGGAATGCAGATTCACGTCGCCGCTGCCCGCGATATGGATATCGGCTTCGTCGCGCGGCGCGATGTCGGTATTGCCGCTGCCCGCGATATGCACTTCGGCGCGGCGGCCCGAAACCCGGCCCAGGTCGGCGTCGCCGCTGCCCGCGATATGGACTTCGACATTGTCCACCGCGCCGTCGGCCAGGATGCTGCCCGATCCGGCAATGGAGAGTTTCAGCCGGTCCTGGTTCAGCTTCTGCAAGGTCAGCTTGCCGCTGCCGGCGATGCCGAACTTGCGGAATTCGCGTCCCGGCAGGGTGATCCTGAGGTCGCGGCTTTCATCGCCCCAGCCCCGGCAATCCAGCTTGATGGTGCCGTTCTTGACGCGCACATGCGCCACCAGAGCCGGATCGCCCGTCACATGCACCCTGTCGCCGGCGCCGGGGGTATAGAAAGCCTGGCCGCCCAGCGCCAGGCCGACACGGTCGCTGCCGTCCCAGGGAATGTCCCGGCTTGTGGCGGTGGCCGAACCGGCTTCGCAACGCGGGCGGTTGCCGAACATGGCGAAGTCCAGCCCTGCCAGGCCGCCTTCCTTGAAGCCCTGGGCGGCGCCCACCGCGGCGACGCCGCCGAAGCAGACGGCGGAAAGTGTCAGACCGGCAATGGCGATGACGGCGAGTTTCTGCATGGGAGTTCTCCTCAGATCGCGCGGCTGGCGGTGTCGAACAGGCGGAAGTGCAGGCGGCCATAGCGGATCAGCAGCCGCATCAGGGCATCGCTGACCAGGATCAGCAGGGCGCCGCCGCCGATGGCGCCGCTGATCAGGCCCGCGCCGATCAGGGCCTGCATCAGGTCGTTGCCCACCACATGCGGCCAGAAGGGCAGCAGGTTGAGCAGCGGGAACCTGCCGCCGATGACGCAACCCAGGCAGGCCGCCGCCCAGCCCAGCAGCAGGACGAACAGAAAGCCCAGGATCGGCAGCAGGAAGACCAGGTCTATGGTGGCCAGGCCCGCCAGCGCCAGCACCACGCCCAGCATGTTGCCGGGGTTGCGGTTGCTCTCCCACCGCTTGAAGCCGATCTCGGCGCGCAGTTCGCGCGCCAGCCGCGCCGGATCGCCCAGCGCGTTGGCGACTTCCGCTTCGCTACGGCCGTCGGCGGCGCCGTCGGCGAAATGGCTTTCATAGTCGGACACGATTTCGTCAATGTCGGTGGGATGCAGGCCCGACAGGCCGTCGCGCAACTGCGCCATGAAATGTGCGCGGTTCATTTGATGTCTCCCAGGATCTTCTGCACCGCGGCCTCGAAGGCCAGCCATTCGCGGATCTGGGCTTCCAGCGCCAGCGCCCCGCTTTTGGTGAGCTTGTAGTATTTGCGCGGCGGGCCGCCGCTGGACTCCCGCAGATAGGTCGTCACCAGCCCCTCATTCTGCATCCGGCGCATCAGCGGGTAGATGGTGCCTTCGCCCATGCCCACCGCCTCGGCCATGCGCGCGGCGATGTCATAGGCGTAATTGTCGCCCCGGCTCAGCAGGGCCAGGACGCACATTTCCAGCACGCCCTTCTTGAGTTGGATCTGCAGCGATTCCGTCATGACTGTTGTTTACAACAAGGTACCTTGTTTTACAAGGTATTATTTCCAGGGCCAGCCATTTGTTTTCCGGCCCTTAAGCCTTGGACCGCTAAAAACGGGCATGAGGTTGAAAACCGTCCTTTCCAGCCTGATCGGCCGCCACACCATCGTGCGCCCCGTCCACCTGTCGGGCGAGCGGGCGCTGGCCAGCATCGCCTTTGACGATTTTCCGAAGGATGCCTGGACCCTGGGCGGCCCGGTGCTGGCCCGGCATGGGGTCCGCGCCACTTATTATACGGCGGGCGGTTTTTGTGGCCGCCGTGTGGACGGCACCCGCTTTTATGACGCCGACGATCTCCATGCCCTGTCGGCGGCGGGCCATGAAATCGGCTGTCACGGCTTCAACCACCGCCCGGTGCCGGAATTGTCACCTCGGGAGCTGGCCCAGGACGCCGCCCGCAACGCCGATTTTCTCAAGCCGTTCCTGGCGGGCAGCGCGGCGGCCAGCTACGCCTTTCCCTATGGCCGGGTGTCGCGCGCCGCCAAACGTTTCCTGGCGCCGCGCTTTTCCTCCTTGCGCGGAACCCATGAAGGCCCCAACCGCGGCCGTGTGGACCTGGCGCAACTGAATGTGGTGTCGCTGGAGACACGGCTGTGGAACCCGGCCGCGCTTCAAGCCACCATCCGGCAAGCCGCCCATCATGGCAGCTGGCTGATTTTCTACACCCATGATGTCAGCGACAGCCCCGGTCCTTACGGTTCCACGCCGGACATGCTGGATCAGGCGCTTCGCCAAGCCGCCGCCGCCGGCATCGACATCCTGCCGGTGCGCGAAGCGGTGCGCATCGCTTTCGGCTGACTGTCCCGGAGTGAGACGGCGCGAGTCGTCTATTGCGCCGATACTTCCTTAATCCTGTTGCCCCAGAATGGGGGCACAGACCGGGTTGAGGCGGGACTGCGCATGAACCATACCGAACACTTCACGCTGGGCACGGGACATGGCTATCGCGGCCTGCTGCAGGTGGGCCTGTTCAACGCCATGCCCGATGCCGCGCTGCGCGCCACCGAGATTCAATTCGCGCGTCTTCTGAAGGATGCGGCCGGCGCGCTGGATGTGCGGCTACGGCTTTTCTCGCCCGCGAGTCTTCCGCGCGAGGAAGAAACCCGCGCCCGCATGGAAGGATTCTATGAAGACGCGGGCTTGCTGCCCGCCGCCGGACTGGACGCGCTGATCGTCGCCGCGCCGGACGGCGATGCGCCGGACGCGGCCTGGCGGGACGATTTGGCGGCGCTGCTGGACTGGGCGCAGGCCGCATCCTTGGCCGCGATCTTTTCCGGCGGCGCGGTCCCGGCCGCGCTGGCCTGTCTGGACGGCATCGCGTCGCGTCCGCTGGCGCATCCCCTGTTCGGCGTCTATTCCGGCCAGCGGGTGGCCGACGATTCCCTGTTCTTCCACACTGCCTGGGATGCGGGCGTGCCGCATATCCGCGACCACACATTTGCCGGGGCCGATCTGGAGGCGCGCGGTTACCGCGTGCTGTCGCGCCTGGCGGACGACAGCGTGGATATTTTCGCGCGCGAGACGGCGGGGCATTTCCTGTTCCTGCAGGGACATCCCGAGCATGACGATGGTGCGCTGGGACGCGCCTATCTGCGCGCGGTGGCGCGCTTCCGGAACGGCGAGATCGCGGCGCGGCCGCCTGTGCCGCGCAATTATTTCGATCGCCTCACCGAAAGCCGCCTGGCGGCCCTGCCTGAGGGGACCGGTCTGTCCGGTCATGCCGCCATCGTGCAGGCGGCGCGGCCGCTGCAATCCTGGCGGGGGCAGGCGGTGCGCCTGTTCGCCAACTGGCTGACACGCACCGCCGCGGCCAAGATGCGCCGCGCCGCCAGCCGCGCCGTGCATGTGCGCCGCCGCCGCGTGCCCTGAGCAAAACCCTTAGCGGGTTTGCGGCACCAGGTCGAAGGCGATGGTGGTGCGCGCCGCGCTGTCGCGGAACGGAATCGTGCCGTGCCACATATAGGACGGGAACAGCACCAGCCGTCCCGGCGCGGGCTGTATGGCGCGGCGCACCGGATTCTTCAGCGCCACGTCCAGCGACGGTTCGCCGAACTTGATCCAGCCCTGGCGGCCCTGTTGGTCGTGCACCGCGTCGGGCACCGCGATATAGAAGCAGGAACTGATCCAGCCCTGGGGGTGGATATGGTTCACATGAAAGCCGCAATCGCGCAGCCGTGACGACCAGGACCCGGTATAGCGGAAGCCCCGCGCCCGGCGCGACAGGAAGGGATGGCGCGCATCCTCTTTCAATCCGGCGATATAGCGGGTCACGGCCTGGTCGATACGCGCCTGCAACCGGCCGATCAGGTCATGGCCCGCGCCGAACAGCTGGTCCGGCGTCTGGGTGCCGCCGCGCAGACTCTGGTTGAGGAATTCGCGGGTCTGCGGGTGCAGGTCGTCAAGATAAGTGTTCAGCGCCGCGTTGAACGACGCCATGTCGGAAAAACCTTCCGGCGGGTCCAGGTCCACGCTCTGAACCAGCGTGTCATAGCCGTTCAGCACTTCGTCACGTTCGTCCTCCATCAGGCGGAAGGCGGTGCTCATCGCCGCCAGGCACATCTGATCGGTCGGGTCCAGCGCCAGGCCCTGTTCGCACAGCGTCACCGCGCGCATCGGACGGCCCGCCAGCAGCGCGGCCTCCGCCGCCGAGCCGATCAGTTCGGAATCGCCGTCCTGCCGCGCCAGCAGCGTCTCGAACGCCTGCATGGCTTCGTCGTGCCGCTTCATCATGGTCAGGGTGTTGGCGGCGCCGGCGGCGGCGATGCGGTCATTGGAATCCGCCTGCAGCAGGCGGCTGTAGATGGCATGGGCTTCCTCGCCCCGCTTGTCGCTGGCCAGGAACCAGGCCTTGGCCAATTGCAGGTCACGGGTCGGCGGCGCCCGGTCATAGGAGGTGAGGAAGTCGTCCTTGCGGTCCAGGCGATAGAGCAGGTCGTTGTAATACTGATGCAGCGCCGGATTGCGCGGCTCGCGCGCGATGGCGCCCTCGAACACCGCCAGCGCCTCGTCATAGCGCTTGAGGTTCTGCAGCGCCTCGGCCCGGTGCAGATCGATGTCGGGCAAAGCGGGGTTCAGGGCGCGGGCGCTGTCATACTGATCCAGCGCGTCGGCGTCGCGCCGCTGGCGGCGCAGCGACAGTCCCAGATTGTTGTGCAGCACCGCCTTCAAGCCCGGCTCGCGCGCCGTCTCCAGCCCGGCGCGCAGCGGCGCTTCCGCCTCGGCGGGGCGTCCGGCCGCGATCAGCACATTGCCCAGCATCAGGCCGGCGGGGGCATGGCCGGGGGCGCGTTGCAGGATCCGGCGAAAGGCCGCCTCGGCTTCCGCCAGCTGGCCGCGCTGATGCAGCAGCGATCCCATCTCGTACAGGGCTTCGGGAAAATCCGGCCTGAGACTCAGCGCGGCGCGGAAGGCGGCGATGGCGTCGGTGGCGCGCCCCTGGCCCGCCAGGGCGCGGCCGACATTGAAGGCCAGCAGGGCCTCGCCGGGCGCCTGCGCCCGGGCCTGCAGGAAAAGATTTTCGGCCTCGACGAAGCGGCCCTGTTTCAGGCGCACCACGCCCAGCATGTTCGCGGCTGGGGCGGGCGGAGTTTGGCCGGGGGCGAACAGGGGCGCCAGCGCGGCTTCCGCCCCCGCCAGGTCGCCCGCCTGCAGGCGGCCGCCGGACTGGGTCAGGATTTGGTCAAAAGGATGGGGCGCGGTGGTCATGGCTTCCTATAGTACAGGCTGGGGGGATTTGTGCCTGGCGCAATTTGTCTGCGCGCAATTCGCCCGTCATTTGCCCGCGATCTGTTCAGTCTGGCTCCCGCACCGGCCCTGAACTAAGAAGGCGGGGCATGGGTACACTCTCTTTTTATGCCGGTTGGGCGCTGGCCGCTGCTGCGATGTGCGGCGGCGTCTATGCGGTGCTGGCGGCGGTGCTGGCGGGCCGCTTCATGCGGCCGCGCGTCCCGGACCCGGCCCTGGCCGAGGCGCCGGGCGTCACCATCCTCAAGCCGCTGCATGGCGACGAGCCGGGCCTGCTGCGCAATCTGGAAACCGTCCTGCGCCAGGACTATCCCGGCGCGGTGCAGGTCGTGTTCGGCGTCCAGGACGAAGCCGATCCGGCCCTGGCGGCGGTGCGGGCGCTGCGGGTGCGTCATCCCCAGGCCGATATCGCGGTCGCCGCCGATCCCGCCCGCGCCGGCGCCAATGCCAAGATTTCCAATGTCATCAACATGATGCCCCATGCCCGCCACGATCTGCTGGTGCTGGCGGACAGCGATATCGCCGCGCCGCCATGCTGGCTGTCGCGGGTGGTCGAGGCACTGTCGCGCCCCGGTATCGGCATCGTCACCTGTCTTTATACCGGCGAGCCGGATACGGGCGCGGCCGGGTCCGGCCGCCGCCTCTGGCCGGTGCTGGCGGCGATGGGCACCTCCTATGGCTTCCTGCCCAATGCCCTGCTGGGGTTCCACCTGGGGTTGGCCAAGCCCTGTTTCGGCTCCACCATCGCCCTGCGCCGCGCCACCCTGGAGCGGATCGGCGGCTTTGCCGCCTTCGCCGACCGGCTGGCCGACGATTACGAGATCGGCCGGGCGGTGCGGGATACCGGCCTGGACCTGGCGATTCCCGCCCTGGCGGTGGGCCATGCCGCCACCGAGGCCAGCGCCGCCGCGCTTTGGCGCCATGAACTGCGCTGGAGCCGGACCATCCGGATCGTCAATCCCGGCGGGCATCTGGGCAGTTTTGTCACGCATGGGTTCCCGCTGGCGCTGGCCGCCGCGGTTTTGCTGGGTTTTGGCCCCATCAGCCTGGGAATCGTGGCTTTCGCGCTTGCAGCGCGGCTGTTTCTGAAATACCGCATTGATGGTATTTTCGGCACCCGTGCTGGTCCCGGCTGGCTGGTGCCGATACGGGATGTGCTGAGTTTTGCGGTTTTCGTGGCCTCGCTGTTCGGCGGGACGGTGCATTGGCGGGGTGACCGCTTCGCCGTCGGGCCG
>CALDFO010000038.1 GCA_937942205.1 uncultured Alphaproteobacteria bacterium | reverse complement strand
GCGGCGGCGGAAATGCAGGACCGTCTGTTCCGCCAGCTTGGCGAATGGGCCATGCTGCCCGACGAAGACTTGCGCGCCAGGATCGCGGACATCGGCGGCGACGCGCATGGCCCGCTGCCGCAGGCGCGGCGGCTGTTCGCCAGCGCGCTGGAAACCCCCGGCGGATTGAAGGTCCTGACGCTGCACGCCTTCTGCCAGGTGGTGCTGTCGCGCTTTCCCATCGAGGCGGGCGTGCCGCCCGCCTTCGAGGTGCTGGACGACGGCTCGGCGCGCGAAATGGTGGCCGAGGCGCGCCAGCGGATGCTGGAACGCGCCGGATCGGGCGACGTCATGCTGGCCGCCGCAGTGGCGCTGCTGGTGACGGAGACCAGCGAAAGCACCCTGACCCGGATTCTGGACTCCGCGCTGGGCGGCGACCGCCGCCGCCTGGACCGTTTCTTCAGCGATGTGACGGACATACCCGCTTCCGTGCGCGCCGCGCATGGGCTGGCGGCGGGCGAAACCGCCCATGGCGTCGCGCGGGATTTCTGCGCCGCCCTGGCGGGCGAGCTCGAAACCCTGCGCCAGGTGGCGGCATGGCTGGGCGGCGGCTCGGCCAACGACCTCAAGGCGCGGGCGCGGCTGGAGCCGGTGCTGGCGCTGCAAGCCGCGCCGGACAGTTTCGCCGCCCTGGGCCATTTCCTGCTCACCGACGGTGAACCGCGCAAAGCCCTGGCCACGGCGGCGCTGAAGAAGGCGCGGCCCGACCTGATCGCCTGGCTGGAAGACTTGCAGGCCCGATATTGCACCGCCGCCGAGCGCCGCCGCCTGGCCCGCGCCGCCGGACTGGCCGAAGCGGCGCTGACGGTGATCGCGGCGATGCGCGCCGACTACCGGGACGCCAAGCGGCTGCGCGGCGTGCTGGATTATGACGACCTGATCGTGGAGACCCGCGACCTGCTGCACCGGCGCGGCGCGGCGCAATGGGTGCTCTACAAGCTGGATGGCGGCATCGACCATGTGCTGATCGACGAGGCGCAGGACACCAGCCCGGAGCAATGGGACATCGTCAAGGCGCTGACGGCGGAGTTCTTCGCCGGCGAAGGCCGCGGCCCCGGCATCCGCACCGTCTTCGCGGTGGGCGACGAAAAGCAATCCATCTTCAGCTTCCAGGGCGCCGATCCGGCCCAGTTCGGCCGCAACCGCCAGCATTTCGCGGACCTGGCGCGCGGCGTGGGCCATCCCCTGATAGACCAGCCGCTGATCACCTCGCGCCGCTCGGCGCCCGACATCCTGGCCTTTGTGGATACGGTGTTCGTCCCGGACGCGGCGCGCGCCGGCCTGACCTTCAGCGGCGGCGAGATCCGCCACGAAGCCCATCGCCGGGAGGCGAAAGGCGGCATCGAGTTCTGGCCCACCCTGAAGCCGCTGCCGCAGGACGAACGCGACTACTACCAGCCGGTGGACGCGGTGGCCGCCGAAAGCCCGGTGGCGCGGCTGGCGGCGCAGATGGCGGGCAAGATCCGGGCCTGGCTGGACCAGGGGGCGCGCCTGCCCGGCCATGACGATCCCATCCGGCCGCGCGACATCATGATCCTGCTGCCCCGGCGCGAGCCTTTCGGCAGCGAGGTGATCCGCCAGCTCAAGCAGCGCGGCGTGGCGGTGGCGGGCGCCGACCGGGTGCGGCTGACCAGCCAGATCGCGGTGATGGACCTGATCGCGCTGGGCCGTTTCGTGTTGCAGCGGGAGGACGACCTGACCCTGGCGGCGCTGCTGCGCTCGCCCTTGTGCGGGCTGGGCGAGAACGATCTCTACGACCTGGCGCGGGACCGCAAGGCCGACCTGTGGAGCGCGCTGACCGCCCGGCGCGACCGCTTCGCCCCGGCGCATGATTTCCTGGCGCGGATGCTGGAGCGGGCCGATTATGCCCCGCCTTTTGAATTCTATTCCCGGGCCCTGACGGGGCTGGGGGGGCGCGAAAAACTGCTGGCGCGGCTGGGCCCGGAATCGGCGGACGCGATCGAGGAATTCCTGGGGCTGACCCTGGCGCATGAGCGCGGCCATTGCCCCTCGCTGGAAGGTTTCCTCGATTGGGTGGAGCGCGGCGGCACCGAAATCAAGCGCGACATGGAACGCGGCCGCGACGAGGTGCGGGTGATGACCGTGCATGGCGCCAAGGGGTTGGAGGCGGACATCGTGATCCTGCCCGACACCACCTCGCTGCCCGGCGGGCTGAACCGCAGCGACGGGCTGATCTATGGCGCGGACGGCGTGCTGTTCCCGCTGCCCAAGGCCGATGCGCCGCAGGTGGTGCGCGACGCCCGCGCCGCCGCCGACGAGGAGCTGATGCGCGAGCATCGCCGCCTGTTCTATGTCGCCCTCACCCGCGCCCGCGACCGGCTGTGCATCTGCGGCTTCGAGGGCAAGACCGGCGTGCGGCCCGGCTCCTGGTACGAACTGGCCGAGGCGGCCGCCCGGCAGATGGACCTGGACCTGTCGCGCGGCGCGGACGAGATCCGCCTCATCGGCACGGTGGAAGAAGAACAGACCGGCAAGCCGGCGCAAGCGGCCCGGCCCGAGGCCCTGCCCGATTGGGTCATGCGGCCCGCGCCGCCCGAACCGGCCATACCCGATCCCATCCGGCCGTCGGACATCGAAGAGGCCACGGGCGGCGGCGCGCCCGCCTTTTCGCCGTTGGATGGCGGCACGGCGCGGTTCCGGCGCGGCAACATCGTCCATGCGCTGCTGGCCCGCCTGCCCGATGTCGCGCCCGCCGACCGCCGCCGCATCGGGCTGGCTTTCGCCCGCGCCCACAAGCTCGCGGTGCCCGATTGCGAGGCGCTGGTGGCCGAGACGCTGGCGGTGCTGGACGACCCGGGCTTCGCCGACGCCTTCGGTCCGGCCAGCCGGGCGGAAGCGGCGCTCCATGCCCGCCGCCCCGACCTGGGGCTCAAAGCGCCCATCGTGGGACGGCTGGACCGGCTGGCGGGGCTGGGCGACCGCGTTCTGATCGTGGATTTCAAGACCAACCGCCCCGCCCCCGCCGGCGAGGCCGAGGTACCGCCCGCCTATCTGACCCAGATGGCGCTCTACCGCGCGGGCGCCCAGGCGGTATTCCCCGGCAGGCGAGTCGTGTGCGGACTGGTCTTCACCGACGGGCCGCGCCTTTTACAGCTGTCCGATGTGGTTCTGGACGCCCGGATTGCGGGAATTTCCGCCCGGCTGGACCCTCGCCTTGACCGTGACGGGGACGGTTCCTAGATATGGGACCGCGATAGTTCTTGGGATCCGCACATGCCGCTGAAAGTCTCCGACGCCTCGTTCCAGGCCGATGTTCTGGATTCCAAAAAGCCCGTCCTGGTGGACTTCTGGGCGGAATGGTGCGGCCCCTGCCGCATGATCGCCCCGGCGCTGGACGAGCTGTCCACCGAGCTGGGCGACAAGGTGACGATCGCCAAGCTGAACATCGACGAGAACCCGCATGTGCCGACCAAGTATGGCGTGCGCGGCATTCCCACCATGATGATCTTCAGCCAGGGCCAGGTGGCCGCGACCAAGGTGGGCGCATTGCCCAAGTCGAAGATCAAGGAATGGATCGAGTCGTCTATCTGACCCCCTCCGGTTTCCGCTTCCGCTTGCCTCCCAAGAGGTCGGCTTCGCACGCTGAAACCACCTCCCCCTTGGATGCGCTGTGCGCATAGGGGGAGGATGACCTGCGCCCCCGGCCTGTCACAGCCGTCGAAGTCGCGTTGTCATTCCCGTACTCCAGCGGGCATCCAGCTTTTACGCCGGCATGAAACTGGATGGCCCGGACAGGCCGGGCCATGACGGTTTGGCGGGCATGGGCTACGGGCACGCGCTTATCTGACGGCCGTCACGACTTTATTCTGCCGAAGGATGAAGCCGCGGCGTGCGACACTCTCCATGGCCGCGCTTGACGCGGCCATCCAGGATCGTCAATCCGGTACAGGTTTCTCTGGATGGGCGGCTCAGGGCCGCCCATGGTGAGGTGACACGCAACACTCTCCATGGCCCGCTTCATGCGGGCCATCAGTTTCAGGTCATCCAAAACTGGATGGCCCGGACAGGCCGGGCCATGACGGTTTCGGATAGGCATGCGCGAAAAAGAACCGCGCCCTATCCGTTTTCAGCCAGGACTTTTCCCGCCAGATACAGCGAGCCGCAGATCAGGATGCGCGGCGGGGTGTCCTCGCCGTCCAGCCGCGACCAGGCCAGCACCTGCAGCATGGCGTCTTCCAGGTCTTCGGCGGGGGCCGCGTCCAATCCCACCCGGCGCGCCACATCGTACAGCGCGCCCGCGCCCATGCTGGCCGCCTCGCCCGGAATGGCCACCGTCACCACATGCCGCGCCAGGCCCTCGAAGCTGCCCAGATAGCCCGCCGCGTCCTTGTTCGCCAACATGCCGCAGATGAGATAGAGCGGCCGCTCGCCGCGTTCCTCCAGGTCGGCGATGGCGCGCGACACCGCCGCCGCGCCATGCGGATTGTGGCCGCCGTCCAGCCAGACCTCGGCGCCGCGCGGCGCGACATCCAGCAGCGGACCGTGATGCAACCGTTGCAGACGCCCCGGCCATTCCACCGTCGCCAGCCCCTTTTCGATCGCCGCATCGGCGCCCCAACCCCGTTGGGCGTGACGCAAGGCGGCGATGGCCACGCCCGCATTCTCCACCTGATGGCGGCCGATCAGTTTGGGCAGCGGCAGGTCCAGCAGGCCGTCCGCATCCTCATAGACCATGCGGTTGTGTTCCTGGCGGCTGGCGAAATCCTGCCCGAAGGCGAAGACCGGCACGCCCAGCCGGTCGGCCTGGGAGAGGATCACATCGCGGGCGATATCGCTCTGCGGCCCGATCACCAGCGGCGCGCCCTTCTTGATGATGCCCGCCTTTTCCGCCGCGATGCCGGCCAGGTCGCCGCCCAGGAATTCCACATGATCCAGGCCCACCGGCTGGATCACCGTCATGGCCGGATGCGGCACCACATTGGTGGCGTCATAGGTTCCACCCAGCCCCACTTCCAGGATGCAGGCATCGGCGGAATGGCGTGAAAAGGCCAGGAACATGGCGGCGGCGGTGATCTCGAAAAAGGTGATCGCGCGGCCGCGATTGACCGCTTCCACCTCCTCCAGCAGCGAGACCAGCGCCTCTTCGCCGATCAGCCGCCCGGCGATGCGGATGCGCTCGTGAAAATGAACCAGGTGCGGCGAGATATGGACATGCACCTTCAGGCCCTGTGCCTCCAGCATGGCGCGGGAAAAGGCGCAGACGCTGCCCTTGCCGTTGGTGCCCGCGACATGGAGGACGGGCGGCAGCTTCTTTTGCGGATCGCCCAGGTCCGACAGCAGGCGCAGGATGCGGTCCAGCGCCAGGTCGATCTTCTTGGGATGCAGCGCCAGCAAACGCTTGAGAACTGCGTCGCTGCGCGTGGTGCCGGTGGGCGGGATCACGCGCTGGCGGCCGCCCCGCCATTGCCATTGCCGTTGCGCCGGGCCGGCGGCGCGGACCGGGCCTTGGCGGTGGGCCGGGGCTGCTGCATCAGCAGATGCAGCAGACGCGACAGGGTGGCGCGCATCTCCTTGCGCGGGGTGACCATGTCCAACATGCCGTGATCCAGCAGATACTCCGCCCGCTGGAAGCCCTCCGGCAGCTTTTCACGGATGGTCTGGGCGATGACGCGCGCGCCGGTGAAGCCGATCTGGGCGCCCGGCTCGGCGATCTGGACATCGCCCAGCATCGCATAGGAGGCCGAGACGCCGCCGAAGGTGGGATCGGTCAGCACCACGATATAGGGCAGC
This sequence comes from uncultured Alphaproteobacteria bacterium, assembly GCA_937942205.1. GTDB lineage: Bacteria > Pseudomonadota > Alphaproteobacteria > Micropepsales > Micropepsaceae > Rhizomicrobium. The sequence goes on along the minus strand of CALDFO010000038.1, from coordinate 5,110 downwards.
CCCGCCTCGCGCAGCATGTCCACGCAGATGGTGGCGCGCGGCATCTGCATCAGCGACAGGATGCCTTCCTGCATCCGCGCGCCGCCGGAGGCGACGAACAGCACATAGGGCCGCTTTTCCTTCACCGCCGCCTGCAGCGATTCCACCAGCGCCTCGCCCACCCCCAGTCCCAGGCTGCCACCCAGGAAGTCGAAGGGCTGCACGCCGATCATCACCGCCAGGCCGTCAATGGCGCCGCGCGCGGCGGTGAAGGCTTCGGGCCGCCCGGTCTTGGCGCGCGCCGCCTTCATCTCGTCGGAATATTTCTTGTCGCCCTTGAAGCGCAGCGGGTCGGCCGGAACGCTGGGCGGCGTCAGTTCGGTGAAGCTGCCGGCGTCGAAGGTATAGGCGAAGCGTTCCGCCGGGCCGATCCGCATGTGATGGCTGCACTGCGGACAGACATTCAGGTTCGCCACCAGATCGCGGTGGAAGATCATCTCGCCGCAGGACGGGCATTTCTTCCAGAGATTCTCCGGCGTGTCGCCGCCGCCCTGCTTGCCGCCCATCAATCCCTTGATGCGCGGACGGACAATATTGGTGATCCAGTTCATGCGTTCGCCTTTTCCGGGGACACTTTATCACGGCCCGCAGCGTGGGTGGAACCCGCCAGGGCGCGGGTCAGTTCCAGAACCTCCGCCACGATCTTGTCCCGCCCCGCCTCCAGATTGGCGGCGACGCGGCCGACAATGGCCGATCCCACCACCACGCCGTCGGCCAGGGCGGCGATGGCGGCGGCCTGTTCGGGGGTGCGGATGCCGAAACCCACCGTGCAGGGCAGGCCGGTGGCGGCCTTCACCCGCGTCATGGCGGCGCGCACCTCGTCCTCGGGCACCGCCTTGGTGCCGGTGACGCCCGCGACGGAAACGTAATAGAGATAGCCGCCCGCGCCATCGAGCACGCGCTTCAAGCGTTCATCGTCGGTGGTGGGCGTGATGAAGCGCACCAGGTCCACGCCCTGGGCGGCCGCGGGCACGCGCAGCACCTCGTCCTCCTCGACCGGCAGGTCCACCACGATCAGGCCATCGACGCCCGCCGCCGCGACGTCGCGCGCAAACCGCGCGGTGCCATAGGCATGGATGGGATTGTAATAGCCCATCAGCACGATCGGCGTGGTCTTGTCGGTCTTGCGGAACCGCTCGACCATCTTGAGCACCTTGGCGGTGGTGGCCCCGGCCGCCAGCGCCCGCACCGACGCCGCCTGCACCGCCGGGCCGTCGGCCATCGGATCGGTGAAGGGAAGGCCCAGTTCGATCACGTCGGCGCCCGCCGCCGGGAGCCGCTCCAGAATGGCGAAGCTGGTGTCCATGTCGGGATCGCCCGCCGTGATGAAAGGCACGAAGGCGGCGCGGCCTTCCTTTTTCAGGCGCGCGAAGGTTTGGGCAAGACGGCTCACAGTTTTTCTCCCAGCGCGGCGGCCACCGAGAAGACATCCTTGTCGCCCCGGCCCGACAGGCAGACGGCGATCAGCTTGTCCGTGTCCATCTGCGGCGCAACACGGGCGACATGGGCGATGGCATGGGCCGATTCCAGCGCCGGGATGATGCCTTCCAGCTTGGACAGCAGCAGGAAGGCGTCCAGCGCCTCCTTGTCGGTGACGGAATGGTATTTCACCCGGCCGATATCCTTCAGCCAGCTATGCTCCGGCCCCACGCCCGGATAATCCAGGCCGGCGGAGATGGAATGGGCCTCGATGATCTGGCCGTCCTGATCCTGCAGCAGATAGCTGCGCGCCCCGTGCAGCACGCCCGGCGTGCCCTTGGAAAGGGTGGCGGCATGGCGCGGCGTGTCCACGCCGTCGCCTGCCGCTTCGACGCCGTGGATTTCAACCCCGGCATCATCGACGAAGGGATGGAACATGCCGATGGCGTTGGAGCCGCCGCCGACACAGGCCACCACCAGGTCGGGCAGGCGCTGTTCGCGCTCCAGCATCTGGCTGCGCGTCTCGTTGCCGATCACGGTCTGGAAATCGCGCACCATCGCCGGATAAGGGTGCGGCCCCGCCGCCGAGCCGATGATGTAGAAGGTATCGTGGACATTGGCGACCCAGTCGCGCAGCGCCTCGTTCATCGCGTCCTTGAGGGTGCGCGAGCCGGACGAGACACCCTTCACCTCGGCGCCCAGCAGGCGCATCCGGAAGACATTGGGCTTCTGCCGCTCCATGTCCACCTCGCCCATATAGATGGTGCAGGGCAGACCGAAGCGCGCCGCGACCGTGGCGGTGGCGACGCCATGCTGGCCCGCGCCGGTCTCGGCGATGATGCGGGTCTTGCCCATCCGCCGGGCCAACAGGATCTGGCCCAGGCAATTGTTGATCTTGTGCGCGCCGGTATGGTTGAGGTCCTCGCGCTTGAGATAGATTTTCGCGCCGCCCAGATGCGCGGTCAGCCGCTCGGCGAAATAGAGCGGGCTTTCGCGGCCGACATAATGCGTCAGCAAGCCGCTCAGTTCGGCCTGAAAGGCGGGATCCTTTTTCGCCGCCTCGTAAGCCTTTTCCAGCGACAGGATCAGCGGCATCAGCGTTTCGGCGACAAAACGGCCGCCATAGGCGCCGAAATGGCCGGACGCGTCGGGGCCGCTGCGCAGGGAGTTGGGGATGGCGGTCATGGCATCTCGTCTCGGAAAGTCAGGAAACCGGAAGCCGGATGGCGGCTTTGGCGGCGTGGATGAAAGCGGCAATGCGCGCGGCGTCCTTTACCCCCGGCGCGCGTTCCACGCCGGAGGAAACATCCACCAGCGCCGCGCCGGACCGTTCGATGGCGCGCGCGACATTGCCGGGCTCAAGCCCGCCCGCCAGGAACCAGGGCTTGCGGAAGGAACGGCCCGCCAGCAGCGCCCAGTCGAACGCCGCGCCATGGCCGCCGGCCCGCGCCGCGCCCCTGGGCGGACGCGCGTCGAACAGCAGCATGTCGGCGACAGTTTCCATCTCCGGCACGGCGGCGAAGTCGTCCGCCTCCGCGATGGGCAGCGCCTTGATGACGGGAAGCCCGAAGCGGGCGCGAATGGCGGCGACGCGGCGGGCATCCTCGTTGCCGTGCAGTTGCAGGATATCGGGGCGGGCCAGTTCGATCACCGCCGCCAGGGCGGCGTCGTCCAGGTCGGCGACCAGCGCCACCACTTTCAACCGCCCGCGCATATGCGCCGCCAGGGCGCGCGCCTGGTCGGGCGTCACGAAACGCGGCGACTTGGGATGGAATACCAGACCGCCATAGGCCGCGCCCGCCGCCACGGCGGCATCCACGGCGTCCATGCTGGTGATCCCGCAGATTTTGACGGCGATGGCCATGATGGGGCGGTGTATGGGCCGCTGGATGCGGGAAATCAAGCAAACCCCGGAATGGGCGTTAACCGGCTGTAACGCCAAGGCTTTCCGCGATTGCGCGGGCCGCCAGGGCGGGGTCGGCGGCCCCTGTGATGGGGCGGCCGATCACCAGCACCCCGGCCCCGGCGTCCCGCGCCTGGGCCGGTCCCATCACCCGGCGCTGGTCGCCCAGCGCCGCCCCGGCCGGACGGATGCCCGGCACCACCAGAAGAAAGTCCGGCCCCAATTCGGCGCGCAGCGTGGCGATCTCATGCGCCGAACAGACCACGCCATCCAGCCCGCACTGCCTGGTCAGCGACGCCAGCCGCAGCACCTGGTCGCCCACCGGCGGCGTCAGGCCGACGCTGGGCAGGTCTTCATCCGACAGGCTGGTGAGCATGGTGACGGCGATCAGCCGGGTCGCCGGATGGACGCTTTTCACCGCCTCGGCGGCGGCGCGCATCATCGCCGCCCCGCCCTGGGCATGGACATTGAGGATGGAAACGCCCAGCCCGGCGGCGGCGCGGCAGGCCCCCGCCACGGTGTTGGGAATGTCGTGGAATTTCAGGTCCAGGAAAATGGGCAGGCCGCAATCGGCAAAGACGCGCACACCGTCGGGGCCGTGAGCGTTGAAGAATTCCAGCCCCAGCTTGAGGCCGCCGACATGGCCGCGCACCTGTTGCGCCAGTTCGCGGGCGTAATCGAGGTCCGTCGTGTCGAGGGCGACATAGACCGGATTGCTGGTAACCGGATTGACGGTGACGAGACTGGCGGTCATGGGGGCGCATCCTGGCGAAAAGCCGAAGCGCCTTTTCAAGCGCCGCGTTACGCCTCGGGCGTACCGCCATTCAGGCGTTCGCGCAATTCCTTGCCGGTGCGGAAGAAGGGCGCGCGCTTCTGGCCCACCGCCACCGGCTCGCCGGTGCGGGGATTGCGGCCCATGCGGCTGGGCCGCACCTTGACCGAGAAAGCGCCGAAGCCGCGCAGTTCGACGCGATGGCCTTCGGCCAGGGCCTTGCTGATGGAGTCCAGCACGGTGGTCACGATCCGCTCCACATCGCGGTGGTAGAGGTGCGGATAGCGGGCGGTCAGGCGCGCAACCAGTTCAGACTTGATCATCCCCAAGCCCCTTTGGAGCCACTCCACGGACAGGCCGTGACTGACCTGTAACCTGTCAGGGAAGTTCCCACCCGTCAACGGGAAGCATCTGAAAAGCCATGCTTTTTCGGACCATAGGGCTCATTTGGTCCGTATCCGGTGCATTTTCGCCGCGCCGGGCGCGGACTTTTGGGCGGGCTTGCGCGCCCCGCCGGGGCAAGGGAAAGTCGCGGCAACCATGGATAACGGGGAGCGGACAATGAATTTCACGGGGAATTTCACGACTTCAGGCCGGAAAACGGCCCAGATGACGGCATTGGCGGCGGCCCTGATTCTGGGCATGGCGGCCCCGGCGGCGGCGGCCCCCTGGATCGGCGCCTGGGGCCATGTTCCGATTCCCATGCCACCGGGCACCGTCAACGCCGCCCCCATCTCGGCCACCGCGCCCTTGTCGCCCAGCGTGGGCCAGCCGCCCGCGCCCCCGGCCTCGGCGCTGCTGATCGACAATCCGGGCAATGTGCCGGTGGTGCTGGCGCCGGAAACCGACCCCGCCAACGTCACCCTGCGCCAGCTGGTGCGCGTCTCGGTGGCGGGCAAGCGCCTGCGCCTGCGCTTTTCCAATGAAGGCGGGGCGGATGTGCTGGTGCTGGGCGCGGTGCGGATCGCCGCCGCCGG
>CALDFO010000037.1 GCA_937942205.1 uncultured Alphaproteobacteria bacterium | reverse complement strand
GTTGTTGAGCTGTCCGCCGGTGTGGATGATGGTGGAGCGGGTGGGGCCGTTCAGGGCGCCGGTCGCCATGTTGACGTTGGCCGAGGCCACCGCCTGGGTCAGCCGGTCGATGCCGATCTGGCGGGTGGCCAGGGCGGCCGGGTCGGCCTGGATGCGCACCGCGTATTTGGCGCTGCCGAAGACGCTGACCTGGGCCACGCCCTCGATGGTGGACAACTGGCGGGCCAGCAGGGTTTCGGCATATTCGGCCACTTCCGACGGCTTGAGCGTCTTGGACCGCATCGCCAGGAACAGCACCGGCAGATCGGCCGGGTTGACCTTGCGGAAGGTGGGCGGCTGCGGCATCGCGCTGGGCAGGCGGCGGGTGGCGGCGCTGATGGCGGCCTGCACGTCCTGGGCGGCGCCGTCCAGATCGCGCGACAGGTTGAACTGCAGGGTGATCTGGGTGTTGCCCTGGGTGGAGGACGACGTCATCTGGTCGATGCCGTTGATCGTCGAGAACTGGTTTTCCAGCGGCGACGCCACCGCCGAGGCCATGGTCTCGGGATCGGCGCCGGGCAGGCTGGCCGAAACCGAGATGGTCGGGAAGTCGATATTGGGCAGGTCGGAAACCGGCAGACGCGCATAGCCCACCGAGCCGAAAATGACGAGCGCCGCCATGACCAGCGTGGTCATCACGGGACGTTCGATAAAGATCCGGGACAGGTTCATCGGCTCTATCCTTCGCGGGCTGTCAGCCCTTGATGGCGCGGTTGCGGCGTCCGCTGGTGCGGGTGTCGGTGCTGGACTGCTGCTTGGCGGACGGCAGGACGTTGACCTTGGCGCCGGGAATGACGCGCAACTGGCCGTCCACGATGACCTGCTCGCCGGGCTTGATCGCGCCCTGCACCGCCGTGTTCACGGTGTCGTCGAACTGCACCTTCACCGCCACCTGCTGGGCGGCGCCCTCGCGCACGGCATAGACGAACTGCCCGGCGGGACCGGTGTTGATCGCCTCGCGCGGCACCACCAGGGCGTCGGGAATTTTGGACAAGGCCACCACCACATCCACCAGCTGGCCGGGGATCAGCGCCGAATCCGGGTTGGCGTAGGTGGCGCGCAGTTCGATGGTGCCGGTGGTGTTGTTGACGGCGTTGCCGATGAAATCCACCGGGGCGACGATATTCTCGCCGCCACCGCCGTCGCGCAGGTTGACGGTGACGCTCAGGCCCTTGTTGCGGGCGGTTTCCTGGATGCGCGGCAGGTCGGACTGCGGCAGCGACAGGGAAATCTTCACCGGCTGGATTTCGTTGATGGTGACCAGCGAGGAGGCGCCCACGCTGCTGGACGGCGTCACCAGATTGCCGGGCTGGATCAGGATGGGGCCGGTCTTGCCGGTGACGGGCGCGCGGATGCGGCTGTATTCCAGGTTCAGGCGGGCGATCGCCACCTGGGCCTTGTCGGCCTCCACGGTGGCGGCCAGCGCCTTGGCGCTGGCGGCGGAGACATCGCGCTGCTGCACCGAAATGGCGTTCTGGGAGAACAGGTCGGCATAGCGGCGGGCGTCGTTGTTGGCGTTCTCCAGCTGGGCCTGGTCGCGGGCCTGCTGGGCCAGGGCCTGGGCCAGGGCGGCCTGATAGGGACGCGGATCGATCTCGAACAGCAGATCGCCGGCCTTGACGATGTCGCCTTCCTTGAAATGGGCCTTCATCAACTGGCCCTGGACGCGGGCGGTGACCGCCACGCTGGAATTGGCGACCACGGTGCCGATGGTGCGCTCGATCACCTGCATGTCGCGCTGCGCGACCGCCGCGACGCGGACGGGCGCGGCGGTGACGCGCCGTGGGGGCGGGCTGCCCCCATCCCGGGTGGCCAGCCAGAAACCGCCCAGCGCCAATACCAGCGCCGCCCCGCCGATCAGATACTTGCGCGGCAGGGCGCGCGCGCGGTCGGTCAGCCCGTTGCTGCGAGTCTGCGTCGTTCCCGGCGGCGGGTTCATCTGAACATTCATCGTAAAATCCTGATGACAATAAACCAGTTCGATGCCGGGCGGTGTGTCGGCGATACCGACTTTCAGCGCCTGCAGCCCCGAAAAAGAGAGACTGTTTGCCGGTATTCGCACTCTGTCCGGGCGCCGCTGGGGGCCCGGCCTGGCTATCGCGGCTTATTTACTTGGGCGCTTATAGGCCAGAATTCTCTCATAACTGTACCGGAATCCCCTGCCGGAAATCTCGTTAACTCCCCATAATATCAGATAAAACTCCCGAATTCTGGCATTTGCATGACAGCGGCCACACCACCTCTTGTTGCTACGCAGCACGACGACCTCTATAAGCGCGCCCTGCCCGCGCAAAAGGCCCCGATTCCCATGGAAATCCGTAATATCGCCATCATTGCCCATGTTGACCATGGCAAGACCACACTGGTGGACCAACTTCTGAAGCAATCCGGCTCGGTCCGGGAAAACCAGCAGATGGCCGAGCGGGTCATGGACTCCAACGACCAGGAGCGCGAGCGCGGCATCACCATCCTGGCCAAATGCACCAGCGTCGAGTGGAACGGGGTGCGCATCAACACCGTGGACACTCCGGGCCATGCCGATTTCGGCGGCGAGGTGGAGCGCATCCTGTCCATGGTGGACGGCGTGGTGCTGCTGGTCGACGCGGCCGAAAGCGTGATGCCCCAGACCAAATTCGTGCTGTCCAAGGCCCTGAAACTGGGCCTCAAGCCCATCGTGGTGATCAACAAGATCGACCGCTCCGACGCCCAGCCCAAGGAAACCCTGGAATCCATCTTCGACCTGTTCCTGGCGCTGGAAGCCAATGACAACCAGCTCGACTTCCATCACCTCTACGCCTCGGGCCGCAACGGCTGGGCGGTCAACGAACTGGAAGACGAGCGCAAGGATCTGACGCCCCTGTTCCGGCGCATCGTCGAGGATGTGCCCGCGCCCAAGCCGCGCGCCCTGGCCAGCGAGGACCAGCCCTTCAAGATGCTGGTCACCACCCTGGAGGCCGACAACTTCCTGGGCCGCATCCTGACCGGCCGCATCGAGTCGGGCATCGTCACCTCGGGCCGCAACATCAAGGTGCTGAACCGCGACGGCGAAGTGATCGAAAAGGCGCGCGTCACCAAGCTGCTGGCCTTTCGCGGCCTGGCCCGTGTGCCGGTGGACCGGGCCGAGGCGGGCGACATCGTCGCCATCGCCGGGCTGGAAACCGCCACCGTGGCCGACACGCTGTGCGACCTGACGGTGGATGCGCCGATCCCGTCGCACCCGATCGATCCGCCGACCCTGTCCATGACCCTGGCCGTCAATGACAGCCCCTATGCCGGCCGCGAGGGCGACAAGGTGCAGAGCCGCGTGATCCGCGAGCGCCTGCTGCGCGAGGCCGAGGGCAACGTCGCCCTCAAGGTGAAGGAAACCGGCGAAGGCGCCTTCGAGGTGGCGGGACGCGGCGAATTGCAGCTGGGCGTGCTGATCGAATCCATGCGCCGCGAGGGCTTCGAGCTGTCCATCAGCCGCCCGCGCGTGTTGATGAAGACGGAAAACGGCGAAAAGCTGGAGCCGATCGAGGAAGTCACGGTGGACGTGGACGACGCCTATACCGGCACCGTCATCGAGAAGATTTCCAACCGCAAGGGCGAGATGACCGACATGCGCCCCACCGGCGCGGGCAAGACCCGTATCGTCTTTCATGCCCCCGCCCGCGGCCTGATCGGCTATCACGGCGAGTTCCTGACCGATACCCGCGGCACCGGCGTGATGAACCGTATGTTCCTGGACTATGCCCCGCATAAGGGCAGCGTCGGCGGCCGCGTCAACGGCGTGCTGATCTCCACCGAGCAGGGCGAGGCGGTGGCCTATGGCCTCTGGTACCTGGAAGAGCGCGGCAAGCTGTTCGTGACGCCGGGCACCAAGGTCTATGAAGGCATGATCATCGGCCAGAACGCCAAGGACAACGATCTGGACGTCAATCCGCTCAAGGCCAAGCAGCTCACCAACATCCGCACCACCTCCAAGGACGAGGCGGTGAAGCTGACCCCCATCGTGCCGATGACCCTGGAACAGGCGATGGCCTATATCCAGGACGACGAGCTGGTCGAGGTGACGCCGCAGAACATCCGCCTGCGCAAGCGCGAGCTGCTGCCGCATCTGCGCAAGCGCGCCAAGCAGGCGATGGACGCTTAACCCATATCCTCCATGGGCGGCCCCCGGCCGCGTAGCGGCCAAGGGGAAAAGAGCCGCCCATCCAGGGCGGCAAGTGCATAAGGCTCGTACCTATGGCTCTGGATGGCCGGGTCAAGCCCGGCCATGGTGAGTTTGGACAATGGCGGCCATGCGCGCGGGCGCCATGCTGATGCCAACAATCTGGACGGCCAAAATCTCTCGCGCCGCAATTGCGCGCCCGTTAGGTTACGCGCGATGATCGACAAATTCTTCAAGAGCGAAGCCGCCAGCGGCATTCTGCTGCTGGGCGTCACCGTGGCGGCGCTCGGCATCGCCAATTCGCCGCTGGCCCCCGCCTATGACGGCGCGCTGCGGGCTTATATCGGCGGCCTCAGCCTGCTGCACTGGATCAATGACGGGCTGATGACCCTGTTCTTCCTGCTGGTGGGGCTGGAGATCAAGCGGGAGCTCGCCGCCGGCGGCGAACTATCCGGCTGGGACAAACGCGCCCTGCCGGGACTGGCGGCGCTGGGCGGCATGGCCGTGCCCGCGCTGATCTATGTCGCCGTCAACCGCGCCGATCCCGCCGCGCTGCGGGGCTGGGCCATTCCCACCGCCACCGACATCGCCTTTTCCCTGGGGGTGCTGGCGATGCTGGGATCGCGCGCCCCCGCCGCGCTCAAGATCTTCCTCGCCGCGCTGGCGATCCTGGACGACCTGCTGGCGGTGCTGATCATCGCCCTGTTCTACGGCTCCGGCCTGTCGCTGCCCTTCCTGGGGCTGGCCGGCCTGGTGGTCGCGGCGCTGCTGACGCTGAACCGGCTGGGGGTGGCGCGGCTGTGGCCCTATCTGCTGCTGGGCCTGCTGCTGTGGGCCTGTGTGCTGAAGTCGGGCATTCATGCGACCCTGGCGGGCGTGCTCCTGGCCTTCGTCATGCCCACCGCGCCCGGCCGCAGGCTGGAGCACGGTCTGGCCGATTGGGTGGCCTATGCCATCGTACCCATCTTTGCCTTCGCCAATGCCGGTGTTTCCCTGGCGGGCATGTCCCTGGCCACGCTGACCCAGCCCATCACCCTGGGCGTGGCGGCGGGGCTGGTGCTGGGCAAGCAGACCGGTGTGTTCGGCGCGGCCTGGCTGGGCGTGACGCTGGGGCTGGCCCGCCGCCCGGCGGGCATGAGCTGGAGGGCGCTGTATGGCGTATCCCTGCTCTGCGGCATCGGCTTCACCATTTCGCTGTTCATCGGGGCGCTGGCCTTCCGCGAGGCCGATGCCCAGGCCGCCGCCAAGCTGGGTGTGCTGGCCGGTTCGCTGGTCTCCGGCCTGCTGGGCTGGCTGGTGTTGAGCCGCGCCGCCCGCGCGCGGCTATAGTGCCGCCAAGAGGAATCGCGCATGACCACGGATGACAAGATTGACGACCGCCTGATCCAGTTCGCGCACCGGCTGGCCGATGCCAGCGGCGCGGTGATCCGGCCTTTTTTCCGCCAGCGCATCGAGGTGGCGCACAAGCCCGGCCAATATCTGTTCGATCCCGTCACCGAGGCCGACCAGGGCGCCGAGCGCGCCATCCGCGCCATCATCGAGCGCGACCGGCCGGATGACGCCATTCTGGGCGAGGAATATGGCGCGCGGCCCGGCACCTCCGGCTGGCGCTGGGTGCTCGATCCGGTGGACGGCACCCGCGCCTTCATCACCGGCCGCCATGAATGGGGTTCGCTGATCGCGCTGGAGCGGGACGGCGTGCCGGTGCTGGGCATCCTGGATCAGCCGGTGCTGGGTGAGCGGTTCCTGGGCGTCAATGGCCGCAGCACCCTGCTGGCGGGTGACAGCCGCACGCCCTTGAAGGCGCGCGCCTGCGCCGATCTCGGTGAAGCGGTGCTGTGCGCCACCGATCCGTCCACCTACATGGATGCGGGCCAGCAGGCGGCGTTCGCGCGGGTCAGGGCGGCGGCGCGACTGACCCGCTATCACGGCGACTGCTATATCTTCGCCATGCTGGCGATGGGCTTTGTCGACCTGGTGATCGAGGGGCCGCTCAACCGCTGGGACATCGCCGCCGTGATTCCGCTGATCGAAGGCGCGGGCGGTCTCGTCACCGACTGGACCGGCGCGCCCTGGCGCGATGGCGCCAAGGTGCTGGCCTGCGGCGATGCGCGTGTTCACGCCCAGGCCGTGGCGCTGCTGAACAAGGCGTAATCGCGGCCAATATCGGCATTTCGGTCATCATGGTGGCCGTCACGGCAGGATGCGGCGACATTGCCGCCGCATTTTGCCTTTGTTGGTCCGTGACGAAACCGTCATGCCGCGCGGCACGTTTCTCTCCCCGAAGCCACACGTTTTCTTTCTTCAGGAGGAACCATGTCCCTGCGCGATTTCAACGCTCCCATCGAGAACAGCCCGGCCCATGGCGGCGACCCGCTGATCCGGCCCGTTTCCGAGCCTGCATCGGCGGGCGGTCTGGGTACGTTCCACACTGTCAATCCGGAAGACCGCGAACCGAACCACACGCCCAAGATCGTCGGCGCGCTGGCGGTGGCGCTGATGATGGGCGGTGTCGGCGTCTATGCCTATACCGCCACCGGCAAGAATCCGCAGCCGGTCGTGCAGGCGGCCAATACCCAGCCCGCCACGCCCATGCCTGCGATGGCGCCGCCGCCGGTGCAGACGGCGGAAGCCACGCCCGCCGCACTTGATCCGGTCGGCAATGCGCCTGATCCGGTCGGCAATGCGCCGATGGATAGGGCCGCACCGGTGGAAACCGCGCCGCAGAAGCCTGTTCGTGCGGCCGCCGCCACGCCTTCGGCGGATATCACGCCATCCGATGTCACTTCGTCCCAGCCCGCATCGAATGGCGCGGCCACCCGCCTGGCGGCGGCTGACACGCCTGCCGCCGCCGCGCCGGAACAGTCTGCCCAGCAGCAGGCCATAACGCCGACACCCGTCGCGCCCAGCCCGTCACCCAATGAGGTGGCCAGCGTGAATGGTGCGTCGCAGACGGCGATATCGCCCAACGCGACCTCGGCCCAGGACATGCCGACGCCGCAGCTGTCGCCGGACCCCAGCGCCACCACACCGGCGGCGCCCGGTCAGACGGGCGAAACCCAGCAGCCCGCGCCGGTCCAGTAACCGCCAGTCCGGCAAAGCGCCGCGCCGCGGATCATTCCCGCGGCGCGGCGGCTTTTTGCATAAAAGCGTCGAAGGCGTCCCAGAAGCGGGCGCGGATAGGGTTGCGCTCCATCAGGATTTCGTGTTCGGCCTCGGCGATCTCGATATAGGCGCCGTGCGGCAGACGGCCGGCGAATTCCCTGGCGGCCGGTGTCAGGCAGACGCGGTCCTTGCCCGCGCCCACCACCAGCAGCGGCGTGGAAATGTCCGCGGCGCGGCCGCGCAGCATGTCCATGGAGCGCAGCGCCGCCGCCAGCCAGCCCCAGGTCGCGCCCGCCAGCCGCAGGTCGGGATTGTTCCGCAGCAGAACCTGGTTGCGCTCGAACCGCTGGGTGTCCGACGTGACCATCTGCGAGGCGAATGTCACCAGATGCGGATCGCGCGCTTCCATTCCCCAGACCCAGCCCTTGGCATTGCCGCGCCAGGTTTCGAACCAGGTGACGGCGCGCACCAGAAACTCGCGCTGGCCGCGCAGGGAAATGGCGATCATGGGGGCGCACAGCACCCCGCGCGCGATCGCGCCGGGCCGGCGCAGCAGATAGCGCAGCAGATTGTGCCCGCCCATGGAATGGGCCAGCGCCACCGGCTTGCCGTGCCCCTTGAGCATGGGGGTGACGATCCAGTCCATCAGTGTGTCCAGGTCTTCCTCATATTCGCGGAAGTCGCCGATGAAACTCTTGCGGCTGTCATCGGCCAGCAGGCGGCTGCTGCCGCCCTGGCCGCGCCAGTCCATGGTCGCCACCGCAAAGCCCCGCCCCCGCAATTCGTCGATGACCTCGAAATACTTTTCCATGAATTCGGTCTGGCCGTTGAGCAGGATGCAGACCCCGCGATAGGGCGTGCTGGGGTCGGCCTCGAAGCGCGCGGCCCGCAGGCGTACGCCGATTCCCTGCAGGGGCATGGGCTCGAAAAGGGATGCGGCGGGAATCATGAAGGGGTTTTCCGGGAAACGGGGTGGGTAGGCTTTTAAGCCCGATTTTCAAGGGCCGCCAAGGAATTTCAAAGGGATGGACGGGGCTTGAAGGCCTTTCGGCCACGCCTATCTCCAGCCTGTCCGGCCGCCATTCGGGGCCGGCTCACGGCCCGCGCGGATGGTCCGGCGGGTGCCGCGCAACGCTTATTCGGAGGTTGTCCCATGCGTATCGACCATACCCCCTTTTTCCGCTCCACCGTCGGCTTCGACCGGCTGCTGGGCCTTTTGGAATCCGCGTCCGAGCAGGGCTATCCGCCCTATAACATCGCGCGCAGCGACGAGAACAATTATCGCGTCACCGTCGCGGCCGCCGGCTTCGCCGAGAAGGACCTGTCGGTGGATGTGAAGGACCGCGTGCTCACCATCAGCGGCAAGCGCGAGGAGGCCGAAAGGACCGGCGCCGCCTATCTGCACCAGGGCATCGCCGGGCGCGCCTTCGAGCGCAGCTTCCAGCTTGCCGAGCATGTCGAGGTCAAGGGCGCGCGGCTGGAGAACGGTCTGCTCCATGTGGACCTGGAGCGTATCGTGCCGGAGGAGAAGAAGCCCCGCCGCATCGTCATCAACGTGCCGGAGCTCAAGACGATTGAAGGTAGTAAAGCGGCTTAGTTTCACCCCCTCCGGTTTCAGCTTCCGCTCGGCTCCCGAAGGGGTCGCCTTCGCACG
>CALDFO010000036.1 GCA_937942205.1 uncultured Alphaproteobacteria bacterium | reverse complement strand
CGGCGGCGGCGGGCCTCGTCGCCCGGGCGTTCGGCGCGGGCGAGGAGGCCCGGCGCGGCGGCGCGATGTTCCAGGCGGGGGTCCAGGCCCACCGAGCGGCCCGGCAGGTCCAGGCTGGCGACCGGCGGCGTCAGCACCAGGCTGGCGGCGAAACCGGTGAGCATGACAAGAACGACAAGGCCCACCACCCAGGCCAGGACGCGGAGACGGGCGGCGCGGCGGCCCGTGGCGTCAAAGAAGATCGGCTTGTTGGCCATGCGTGTCCGATAGTGCGCCGCGCCCCGCCAAGGGCAAGCGCCTTGCCAGTATAGCCGCCCATGGCCGCCGCGTCACGGCGTCGCCATCGGGGGCGGATCGCCTGTCAGCGCAAGGCGTTCATGCTATCAGGAAGCCTCAATGATTCAGGCGGCGAAGACGTGACTTCTTATAACTGCGCGAAATGTCCCGGCTATTGCTGCTCCTATCCGCTGATCCAGTTGAACAAGCGGGATGTCGAGCGGCTTGCCCGGCATTTCGGCCTGAGCTTCGACCAGGCCCGGACCAAATTCACCAAGACCGACCCCGAGGCCAAGTATGCCATGCGGCGCAAGGCCGATCCGCATTACGGCAAGATCTGCCAGTTCTTCGACACCGACAAGCGCCGCTGCACCATCTATACGGCGCGGCCCACCATCTGCCGCGAGTATCCGGGCGGGGGCTGCGGCTATTACGGCTTCCTGATGTCCGAGCGCCGCAGCCAGGACGATCCCGATCACGTCGCCTCGACCTGGAACGGCTAGCCCCGAACCGTCTGGCCGCCGCCGCGCGGCAGCGGTTGGAACGGGCCGGAAATGGTGCGCTGCACCGTTGCAAATGCCTTGGCCGAAACGGTTTTTTTTGCTCTAACGGACTCTGGACAGCGGGGATCTGAGGAGCAGGCGGGGCATCCGGTACCGGACATCGCAACACGGTCTCGCGACCGTGATCCGGACTTCCATCCCGCGCGCCAAAATCCCGATATTTCCGAACCGGCGGCTGCCCCTTGGGAGCCACAACCGGCCGGGACACGCATCACAAAAGCCGCGCCCAAAGCGCGGCCGGGTCATTTGAGGAAACGGGGCGCAAGGCCGCCGCATACGGAGAAGCAAGATGTTCCACCAGCTACTCACGCCCATCGGCAACAGTATGCCGCTGTCCTTCCTGGTCGCCTCCATCCCGATCATCGTGGTGCTGGTGATGCTGGGCGTGCTGCAGCGTCCGGCCTGGCAGTCCTCGCTGGCGGGCCTGGCGAGCGGCATCCTGGTCGCCATTATCGGCTGGCAGATGCCGGTTGGCATGGCGCTGAACGCCACCGCCGCGGGTGTGGCCCTCGCCCTGTGGCCGATCATGTGGATCGTGCTGGCGGCGCTGACACTCTACAATGTCGCCCTGCAGTCGGGACGTTTCGACGCCTTCCGCCGCTGGGTGCTGGAGCATCTGCCCAACGACAAGCGCATCGTGCTGGTCGTGATCGGCTATGGCTTCGGCTCGCTGCTGGAAGGCGTGTCGGGCTTCGGCGCGCCGGTGGCGATCACCGCCTCGCTGCTGATCATGCTGGGCTTCAAGTCGCTGGATGCGGTGGTCTATGCCCTGATCTTCAACACCGCCCCGGTGGCCTTCGGCTCGCTGGGCATCCCGATCACCACCCTGGCCGGCGTCACCGAATATTCGCCCCATGTGCTGGGCGCGATGGTCGGCCGCCAGCTTCCCTTCTTCGCCCTGCTGCTGCCCTTCTATGTCATGGCCATGTATGGCGGCATGAAGTCGGTGCGCGAATTGTGGCCGGTTCTGCTGGTGGCGGGCGGCGCCTTCGCGCTGGGCCAGTTCGTCTCCTCCAACTACATCACCTATGAACTGACGGACGTGATCTCGGCCGGTTCGGCCCTGATCGCCACCGTGCTGTTCCTGCGTGTATGGCAGCCCGCGCCCAACCCCGAATACGCCCTGGTGCGCCCGGCGGAGGATCCCAATTCGCCTCACCGCCATGTCGCGCCCTGGCAGGGCTGGCTGCCCTGGATCATCATGTGCGTCCTGGTCATGTTCTGGACCGAGCTGAAGGTCGCCACCTATTTCCAGCAGGCGATCCAGTGGCAGGGCCTGCACAACCAGGTCTTCATCACCCTGTATGACCGTCCGTACGCGGCGGTGTGGAACTGGCAGCCCTTCGCCACCGGCACCGCCATCCTGGTGACGGCCATCATCACCGCCTTCGCGGTAGGGCAGAATCTGGGCGGCCTAGCCAAGGCCTTCAGCGTCGCCTTCCGGCAGATCCTGCTGCCGGCCTTGACCGTGTGCGCCATCGTGGGCCTGGCCTATCTGATGAACTATTCGGGCCTGACCTACACGCTGGGCATGGGCCTGGCCGCTTCGGGCGCGCTGTTCCCGCTGCTGTCGGCCTTCCTGGGATGGCTGGCGGTGTTCCTGTCGGGTTCGGACTCCTCCGGCAACGCCCTGTTCGGCAACCTGCAGGTCGTGGCGGCCAAGCAGCTGAACTTCGATCCGGTGCTGATGGCAGCCACCAACTCGTCGGGCGGCGTCTTCGCCAAGATGATCTCGCCGCAGAACATCGCCACCGGCGTGGCGGTGTCGGACCTGAAGGGGCACGAAGCGTCCATCTTCCGCCGTACCTTCATCCATTCGATCATCTTCACCGTGCTGCTGGGCATCCTGGTGTTCCTGCAGCAGCATCTGTGGACCTGGATGATCCCGCACTACTGACGCTGGACAAACGGCAAGACCTGCGAAAGGCCGGGCGAAAGCCCGGCCTTTTCATTTTGCCGCTTTGACCCCTGCGGCAGGCGAGCCTAGGCTGCGGCGTTTTCCAGAAAAAGAAGCCCGCCATGACAAAGAGAATCCCGGTGCACGGCCTTGCGGTCGCCCAGCCCCTTTACGATTTCATCGCCACCGAAGCCCTGCACGGCACGGGCCTGGACCCGGACGCTTTCTGGAAGGGCTTTTCGACGCTGGCGCAAAAATTGATGCCGCAGAACCGCGCCCTGCTGGCCGAGCGCGACCGGCTGCAGGCGGCGATCGACGCCTGGCACAAGGCCAACCCGGCCCGGCCACTGGACGCCGCTGCCTATACCGCCTTCCTGAGAGAGATCGGCTATCTGGCGCCGGAAGGCCCGGATTTCACCATCGGCACGGAAAATGTGGACCCGGAGATCGCCGAGATCGCCGGGCCCCAGCTGGTGGTGCCGCTGACCAATGCGCGCTTCGCCCTCAACGCCGCCAATGCGCGCTGGGGCAGCCTGTATGACGCGCTCTACGGCACCGATGCCCTGCCGCAGGACGGCGACATGGCCCCCGGCAAGACCTTCAATGAAAAGCGCGGCGCCGCCGTCGTCGCCTTTGCCCGCAAGGTGCTGGACGAGGCCGTGCCGCTGGCGGCGGGCTCCTGGGCGGATGTGACGGCGGTTTCGGTGGCGGGCGGCGCGCTGTCGCCCACGTTGAAAGACCCGGCGCAGTTCCGCGGCTTTTCCGGGGCGGCCGATGCGCCGTTTCTGATTCTGCTGGTCCATAACGGGCTGCATATCGAAATCCATTTCGACCGCGCCCATCCCATCGGCAAGACCGACAAGGCGGGCATCAGCGATGTGGTGCTGGAAAGCGCCATCACCACCATCATGGACTGTGAGGATTCCATCGCCGCGGTGGATGCCCAGGACAAGGCGGCGGCCTATCGCAACTGGCTGGGCTTGATGACCGGCAGCCTGACCGCCAGCTTTGAAAAGGGCGGACGGATGCTGGAGCGCAAGGCCAATCCCGACCGCGCCTATACGGCGGCGGACGGCGGCGCGCTGACCCTGCCCGGCCGCAGCCTACTGTTCATCCGCAATGTCGGCCATCTGATGACCTCCGACGCCATCCTGCTTCCCGACGGAAGCGAGATCGGCGAAGGGCTGATGGATGCGGTGGTGACCTCGCTGGTGTCGCTGCACGACATCCAGGCCCGCCACAGCAACAGCCGTAAGGGCAGCATCTATATCGTCAAGCCCAAGATGCACGGTCCCGCCGAGGTCGCCTTCACCAACACCCTGTTCGACGGCGTGGAAGACCTGCTGGGACTGGCGCGCAATACCATCAAGATGGGGGTGATGGACGAGGAGCGCCGCACCTCCGCCAATCTCAAGGAATGCATCCGGGCGGCGAAGGACCGCATCGCCTTCATCAATACCGGCTTCCTGGACCGCACCGGCGACGAGATGCACACCTCGATGTATGCCGGGCCCATGGTGCGCAAGGGCGACATGAAAGCGGCCAAGTGGCTGGCCGCCTATGAGGACCAGAATGTCGATATCGGCCTGGCCTGCGGTTTCCAGGGCAAGGCGCAGATCGGCAAGGGCATGTGGGCGATGCCCGACCGCATGGCCGACATGCTGAAGGCCAAGATCGGCCATCCGATGGCGGGCGCCAGCTGCGCCTGGGTGCCCTCGCCCACCGCCGCCACGCTGCACGCCCTGCACTATCACCAGGTCAGCGTGACGGCGCGGCAGGACGCATTGAAATCGCGTCCGCGCGCCAAGCTGTCGGACCTGCTGACCATTCCGCTGGCTGACCGGCCCAACTGGTCGCCGGAAGACGTGCAGCAGGAACTGGACAACAACGCCCAGGGCATCCTGGGCTACGTGGTGCGCTGGGTGGACCAGGGCGTGGGCTGCTCCAAGGTGCCCGACATCCACAATATCGGCCTGATGGAAGACCGCGCCACCTTGCGGATTTCCAGCCAGCACATCGCCAACTGGCTTCTGCACGGCATCGCCGCCGAGACGCAGGTGATGGACACCTTCAAGCGCATGGCGGTGGTCGTGGACAAGCAGAATGCGGGCGATCCGCATTATACCCCGATGGCGCCCGGCTATGACGGCATCGCCTTCAAGGCGGCCTGCGATCTGGTGTTCAAGGGCAAGGAACAGCCGTCCGGCTATACCGAGCCGCTGCTGCATGCGGCGCGGAGGGCGTTAAAGGGCGATTGATCCGTGAAGCTGGAGGGCCTGTCTGCGGGAATAGTGCATTGGCCCAGCCTGCCGGAAACATCACATCCAGGTGCGGCTGGCAGTGCGACGGTGCGAGCCGCCGTGATCGGCAATATCCGGATGCGGCTGGTGACCTATAGCCCCGGCTATGTCGCCGATCATTGGTGCGTTAAAGGCCACCTGACCTTTGTGCTTTCCGGTGCGGTCGAGATCGAGCAAGCGGACGGCAGCGGCCACCATGTTACCGCAGGCATGAGTTATCATGTCGGAGACGGCGACAAGCAGGCACACCGCCTATCATCGAAGGGTGGAGCCACACTTTTCATCGTGGACTAAGATTGTGGTGCCCGCACCCCAGTCCACGCTTCGGGTGACCGGAGTAGCAGTCTGAATCAACAAACACACCTCACCATGGGCGGGCTTGACCCGCCCATCCAGAGCGGCAAACGCCACTGCGTATGGCCCTGGATGGCCGGCTCGGAGGCCGGCCATGGAGAGAGTCGGGTTAGTTGGACTTATCCAACGCCTTGAGAATGACGTCGGTCATGGCGGTGGTGCCCACCTTGGTCATGCCCGGCTGCATGATGTCGCCGGTGCGGAAACCCTCGGCCAGTACCGTATCCACCGCCTTTTCCAGCCGCGCCGCCTCGTCCTTCAGGCCGAAGGAATAGCGCAGGCACATGGCGAAGGAGAGGATGGAGGCAATGGGATTGGCCAGGCCCTGGCCCGCAATGTCAGGCGCCGAACCGTGGATCGGCTCATACAGCGCCGAGGGCAGGCCGTTGGCCTTCTTGTCGCCCAGCGAGGCGCTGGGCAACATGCCGATGGAGCCGGTGAGCTGGGCCGCCTCGTCCGACAGCACATCGCCGAACAGATTGTCGGTCACCAGAACGTCGAACTGCTTGGGATTGCGCACCAGCTGCATGGCGGCATTGTCGGCCAGGATGTGGTGCAGTTCCACGTCGCTGTATTCGCGCTTGTGCAGGTCGGTGACGACTTCCTTCCACAGCACGCCCGTGACCATCACATTGGACTTTTCGGCGCTGTGCACCTTGTTGCCGCGCAGGCGGGCCATGTCGAAGGCGACGCGGCAGACCCGCTCGATCTCGCTGGTGGTATAGACGCCGGTATCGACGGCGCGCTTCTGGCCGTCGGCCAGGGTGGTGGTTTGCTTGGGCTCGCCGAAATAGACGCCGCCCATCAGTTCGCGCACGATCAGGATGTCCAGGCCCGAGACGATTTCAGGCTTGAGGGTCGAAGCATCCTTGAGCGCGTCGAAGCACAGCGCCGGGCGCAGATTGGCATAGACGCCCATATCCTTGCGCACGCGCAGCAAGCCGCGCTCGGCGCGCTTCTCGAACGGCAGGCCGTCCCATTTGGGGCCGCCCACCGAGCCCATCAGCACCGCGTCGGCGGCGACGGCCTTCACGAAGGTCTCGTCCGGATCGGGACGGCCGGTGGCGTCGATCGCCGCGCCGCCCAGCAGCGCCTCCTCGGTCTGGTAAGGCAGGCCCTTCCGGCCGTACCAGCCCACCACGCGCATGGTGGCGTCCAGCACTTCAGGACCGATGCCGTCACCCGGAAGGAGAAGGAGCTTGTATTCGTTCATTTGGGACTCTCTTGATTGGCCGCGCCGCAGACGCCCCGCGCTTTGCTCTTAAATCCAGGGCTGCTGGGTGGACTGCGTCTTTTCATAGGCCGCGATCTTGTCCACGCCCCGCATGGTCAGGCCGATATCGTCCCAGCCGTTCAGCAGGCACTGCTTGCGGAAGGGGTCCACCTCGAAGGTCACGGTGCCGCCGTCGGGGCCCTTGATTTCCTGCTTTTCCAGGTCGATCGAGATGATGGCGTTGGCGCCGCGCTCGGCATCGTCCATCAGCTTGTCCACGATCGCCTGCGGCAGCTTGATCGGCAGAATGCCGTTCTTGAAGCAATTGCCATAGAAGATGTCGGCGAAGCTGGGGGCGATGATGCAGCGGATGCCGAAATCCAGCAGCGCCCAGGGAGCGTGCTCGCGGCTGGAGCCGCAGCCGAAATTGTCGCCCGCCACCAGGATCTTGGCCTGGCGATAGGCCGGCTTGTTGAGCACGAAATCGGGCTTTTCGCTGCCGTCGGGGTTGAAGCGCATCTCGTCGAACAGCGCCTTGCCCAGGCCGGTGCGCTGGATGGTCTTCAGATATTGTTTCGGGATGATCATGTCGGTGTCGACATTGATCATGTTCAGGGGGGCGGCGACGCCCGACAGGGTCTTGAACGGTTCCATGGGGCCGGGACCATAGTGATTTTTGGCGAAAAGTGAACCCCGCCCAACGACGCGGCGGGCGACAAAAAACCCGGCTTTCGCCGGGTTTTTCGCGTCCTTGCGGGGCCGGTCAGCCTGCCGGGGCGGCGGGCGGTTCCTTGTGGATCTGCCGGCTCGCATCCACGAACAGGAACAGGATCGCGCCCAGCAGCGACAGCGCGGCCACCACATAGAAGGCCGGATTCCAGCCGAAATCCCGGACAATGTAGCCCGTGGCCACGGCCATGATGAAGCTGCCCATATTGCCCAGCGTGTTCATCACCGAAGAGACGGTGCCGGCATAATTGCCGCCCACGTCCAGCGACACCGCCCAGGCGTTGCCCACCACCAGTTCAAGCCCGAAGACCGAGGCGCAGAACAGGGCCGTGCTGATATAGGGGTCCGACTCGAGGGTGGCGAAGGGACAGCAGACCGCGGCGATCAGGAAGCCTGTCACGGCGACCACCTTGCGGGCGAATTTGACCCGGCCGGTGCGCTTGATGATCTCGTCGGAGAACCAGCCGCCCGCGATGTCGCCGATCACGCCCGCCGCCAGCGGCAGGCTGGCGAAAATGCCCATCTGGGTCAGGCTCATGCCGCGCGAGGCGTCCAGATATTTCGGAAACCAGGTCAGGAACATGTTGAGCGCATAGCCGTAGCAGAAATAGGTCGCCGACAGCGTCCACATCTGCGGGCTGCGCAGGATCGAACCCCAGGGGATGATCTTGCGCTTGGGCGGCTCGCCCAGCGCGTCATGGATCATCTTGCGCTCGGCTTCGTTGATGCTGCGGTGCTCGCTGGGATTGTCACGATAGTACCAGTGCCAGACCGCCGCCCAGACGATGCCCACCAGGGCGAAGATGATGAAGGGCGCGTGCCAGGTGAAATGCAGGATCAGGAACGCCACCATCACCGGCGTGATGGCGCCGCCCAGCCGGGCGCCCGCATGGGTGACGCCCTGGGCCCAGCCGCGCTCGGACGGCAGCATCCAGCGCGACAGCGAGCGGGTGGCGTTGGGGAAGGCGCTGGCCTCGCCCATGCCGAACAGGAAGCGGCAGACGATCATCGAGCTGGCCGACCACATCAGGGCGGTCATGGCGGTGAAGGCCGACCACCACAGCACGATATAGGTCAGCATCCGGCGCGGCCCGATGCGGTCGCCCAGCCAGCCGCCGGGAATCTGGAACAGGAAATAGCTGAGCTGGAAGGCGCCCAGGATCCAGCCCACCGTCACATCGTCGAAGGCGAATTCCTTCTGGATGGACGGCATGGCGGTGGAGATCATCACCCGGTCGAAATAGGTGACCATGTAAAGCAGCACCGTCAGCCACAACACAATATGGCGAACGCGCGTCGGGCGAGCGGCGATGGCGGACATGGCATTTCCCCTGAAAACTGAGGCGCGGGCGGAAAGCTCCGCCCGCGCCGGTACGCAACGTTTTTTAGTACGGCGTCACGCCGCGATCCTTCCAGCCGCCGGTGCAGGCGGTGGAAGCGCGGCCACGGCAGGTCTGCCAGATGGTCGGCACCGAATTGCCCGCGACAAAGACCGCCGAGATGGACTTGGTGTTGCGGATGTCGGCCAGCGGGTCGTCATCCAGCACCACCAGATCGGCCCACTTGCCCTTTTCCAGGGTGCCGATGGTCTTGTCGCCCAGCCAGGCGGCATTGTCGGCGGTGGCGGACTT
>CALDFO010000035.1 GCA_937942205.1 uncultured Alphaproteobacteria bacterium | reverse complement strand
CGCGTGGCCGAGGAGCTGGGCTTCGAGCTGATCGACCATCGCCTGGAACTGTACGGCGTTCCCAAGGGCCGCAAGATTCCCAACTGATGCCGACGATGGCGAGCCTGCGCGCCGCCGTTATTCTCGCGGCCTTCCTTGCCGTCACGCTGCTCGGCATGCCGGTGCAATGGCTGCTGCTGCGCCTTTGGCCACGCGCCGCCCGCGCCTTTCCGCATTTCTATCACCGCATGGGTGCGGTCATCGGTCAGCACCTTGGCGGCCTGGCCCTTTTCCAGCACCGACTTGGCCTCGGCGGCGAAGCCGAGCTGCAGCGCGAGCTGCGCGAGCAGGGTGTACTCGTCCTTGGTGGTGATATTGTTGGTCAGAAGACGCATGCGGTTGATATCGAGCGTGTTGTGGTCGGACAGGCCGCGCGACCGCTCGGCCAGACGCAGCAGGCCCTTCCAGTGCTCGGCCTTGCCGCCGCGCGACACCAGGGTCTCCAGCGCCTGGCGCTGGGTGGCGTCGTCGCCGGTTTCATAGGCGCAGCGCATCAGCAGTTCCAGGGTGGCGTCACCCGCATTCATGCCGAAATTGGCGCGGATATAGCGCTGGCAACCGGCGAAATCGCCCGACAGGTAATAGGCCTGGGCCACCACCTGGCTGGACGCGCCGTCCAGAGCGCCCGCCTTGCGCAGGGCCTCGCCGCCGGCGATCACATCCTTGTACTTGCGGGCGTTATAATCGTTGGCGAACTTGGCCTTGAGACCGGCGGTGCCACCCAGCGCGGCGTCGCCCGACATCACGCCGATCGCCTGCTTCATCTGGGCGATGATGCGGTTATCGTCGGCGGTACGGCCCGGAACGGCCTCGGCCTCGGCGATCTTGGCCAGCGCGCCCTTGTAATTCTTGGCATTGGCCAGACTGCGGGCTTCCGTCAGCGCGGCGCCGACGCGCGGGCTGACCGTGGCCTGCGCCTGAGCCGGCGCGGCCATCACCAGAGCGGCCGAAGCAGCCGAAGCGGCGCCGAGGAAAACCGCCGTCAGGGCGGAATGCAGTTTACTCGCAGTCATAACAAGACCTCTTTCGCGTCATCACTAGAAAGGGAAAAAGCGTGCGGGGACGCCGCACGCTTTTGATCCCGCGGCTGTGACCCTCACAGCCTAATTATACTGGTCAATACCCGTGAAGCCAATATGGGTGGCGCCCAGACGCTGGGCGTCCGCCAGCACGCGGGCGACCGCGTCATACTTGGCCAGACGGTTCGGGGTGACGTGGATTTCGGGCTGCGGATCCTTCTTGGACGCATCCACGAAATAGGCATCCATCGTCGCCCGGTCCACCACGACGCCATTCCAGGTAATGGTGCCGTCGAAGTCCACGCCCAGCTCCACCGTCTCCGGGATCACCGTCGGCGGGGTCGAGTTGGGCGCGGGCATGTCGAGCTTCACCGCGTGGGTCTGGATCGGCAGGGTAATGATCAGGAGAGTCAGGAGAACGAGCATCACGTCAATGAGCGGCGTGGTGTTCATCTCCACCATTACTTCGCCGTCGGCGGTCGACGTTGACATTGCCATGGGGTGTTACCTTCTTGCTGAACGCCAGAGCTTAGTAGCTGTTGGCGTCAAGATTGTGCGGTTCCGTGATGAAGCCGACCTTCTGGATACCGGCCTGCTGACAGGCCAGGATCACGCGGCCGATCGCCTCGAAACGCACGCCCTTGTCACCGCGGATATGCACTTCGGGGAACGCCTTCCCTTCGGCGACGGCCCTTTTCAGGGCGTCGACGAAGTTCGCGCGCATCGTCTGCTGATCCACAGGCACATTGTTGTAGTAGGTGTTCTCGTCGGCATCGACCGCGATCACGATATTTTCCGGCTTCGTCACCGTAACGATATTGCGATAGGTCGGGAGCTCCAGAGGCACCGTCTTCACGATCACCGGGATGGTGACGAGGAAGATGATGAGCATCACCAGCATCACGTCCACCAAGGGGGTCGTGTTGATGGAGACGTTCAGTTCGTCTTCCTCGTGCTCGATCGCTTTCTGGACGTCAACGGCCATGACTAACTCTCCGTAAAGGCGCTATCCGAGCCTTACTTGCTCTTGCTGATGAGATAGGCCTGCAGGTCGCCCGCGAAAGCGCGCAGCTTTTCGGCGATGATCTTGTTGCGACGGACCAGGTAGTTGTAGCAGAGCACCGCCGGAACCGCGACCATCAGACCGATGGCGGTCATGATCAGCGCTTCACCGACCGGGCCGGCAACCTTGTCGATCGAGGCCTGACCGGCGACGCCGATACCGATCAGCGCGTTCAGGATGCCCATGACGGTGCCGAGCAGACCGACGAACGGCGAAACCGAACCGACCGAACCCAGGAAGGAGATGCCGCCCTGCATACGCGAGTTGGCGTCTTCCAGCTGACGGGTCAGGGTCATGCCGATCCAGTCGTTCAGGCCCACCAGGGTGGTGCCGCCGGTGGAAGCCTTCATGCCGGCTTCGGCGATACCGCGGAACACGGAGTTCTTCGGCAGCTTCTCCACGCCCTCATTCAGGGTGGCGGAGGTCCAGAACTTCTTTTCCACGGCCTTGGCCTGGCCCAGAACGCGCTGCTGGTCGATCCAGCGGGTGAAGAAGATGTACCAGGAACCGGCCGACATGATGACCAGAACGATGAGGATGGTGCGCGAGACGAAGTTGCCTTCGACCCACATATGCTCGACGCCGTAGGGCGAGGAGGCGGGTTCGGCGGCCGCGGCGGCGGCTTCGGCCTTGGCGGCGTCCGACGGAGCGGCCGGAGCAGCCGGCGCGGCGGCCGGAGCAGCTTCCTGGGCAGCCGGAGCAGCCGCGTCCTGGGCATAAACCGGAGCAACGGCGCTCAGGCTGGTCATGGCGACGATGGCGGCAGCGATCGTCAGTTTCTTGAAGTTCATTGGTCTACTCCGTGGATAAGCGAAAAATTACGAAAACAGATTAGCGGGCGTCTTTGAGGTTCCAGACGATGCGCAGCAAGGTCTGGGCTTCAACCGGATTGCCGGCCTCGGTCGGCGGACGATAGCGATAGCGGGCCTTGACCCAGTCCACCGCGGCCTGATCCAGGCGCTCCGAGCCGGAACTGGTCTGGACGGAGGCATCCTTGATGCGGCCGTCGGTGCCGATCAGCAGCTTCAGCACGGTGGTGCCCTGCTCGTTCAGGCGCTTGGAGATATCCGGATAGGGCGGCAGCGTGAAGGTGCTGCGGATCGGCTCCAGCCGGGTGTTGGACGGCGCGGACGGCGCGGCGGGCGGCGGGGCCGGCGGCGGCTTGGGCGCGGTGGTCACCGACGGCGGCGGCGCGGCGGTGGCGATGGTGAAATCCGGCACGATGGCGACCGGCGGCGGCGGCTTCACCAGATCCGGCGGCGGCGGCGGCGGCGCCTTGGGCGGCGGCGCGCTGTCTTCAACCGACGCCTTGATGTCCTGAAGCTGTTCCATGATCGCGCCCTGGTTCAGCGCGACGACAAGACCGGCAATGGCGGCGACGTGAATTCCGACAACGATGACGAGACCCGTCACCCTGCTGGTGGCATTAGCCTTTTCGACATGCAGATGATTTGGACGTTCCATGCGCTCTCACTCAGACAGAAAAACCCAACGCGGCTGCGCCTGGGCCGGCAAACCATTTGACCTTTAAGTTCTTCATTACCCGACTGACGCCCGATCAGTGGCGCTGGGCTCGCCCTTAAAGCAACCGCTTTTACTCTTTGCAAGAGGCATCAGCGGCAGGGTTTACACGCCCCTCTCATCATCTCATGACGGTGAAACGACAGCGCGGATTTCCGGCCGCGAATGAGCGCTATGCTGCATCTGCACAATTCGCAAATGCAGCATAAATCGGCCCACAGCTTAAGCCTTGGCATGATTTGGAAAATCAGTTTCTTCCGCAGACGCTTTGGCCTTCTCGCATCCCGCAAACAGCCCATCGGCGGGGGGCCCCGAACCGCCAGCGTCCGCCAGGTTCCGGCGCACCGGGGCGCTGCGACACCACGGTCCGGGGCGGCAAAATTTTTCAGCAGGCAGGGGCGGACAGGGGCGCGCCGGGCGCGTTATATCGCCCGAGGATTCTTGCGACAAACGAACAAGGACGGCCAATGCGATATCTTCACACCATGCTGCGCGTCTCGGACCTGGATGCGTCACTGGACTTCTACTGCAACAAGCTGGGACTGGTGGAAGTCCGGCGCATGGAAAACGAAAAGGGCCGGTTCACGCTGGTTTTCCTGGCCACACCCGACGATGCGCGGCGCATCGCGGCGGAAGGCGACACCGCACTCGCGTCCGAAAGCCCGGCGATCGAACTGACCTATAACTGGGACGAGAAAGACTATGCGGGCGGGCGCAATTTCGGCCATCTCGCCTATCGCGTGCCCGATATCTATGCGCTGTGCGAGAAGCTGATGGCGGCGGGCGTCACCATCAACCGGCCGCCGCGCGACGGGCACATGGCCTTCATCCGCTCGCCCGACGGCATCTCCATAGAACTTCTGCAGGAAGGCAGCCTGCCGCCGCGCGAGCCCTGGGCCTCCATGCCCAACACCGGCAGCTGGTGAAACAAAAACCCCGCCGTCACCGGCGGGGTTTTTTATTTCAGGAACCCATGAAACAGCGCGCTAGATTCTTCCGAGCACCGTGAAAGTGCCGACCTGCGTGGTCGAACCGTTGTTGCCGCGGATCCAGTCATAGCGCACGCCCAGCTGCCAGGTGTCGGTGCTGGCGCCCAGGCCCAGGCCCAGGATGGCATTGCCGCTGTCCGGGTCGGGGCCGACAAAGGTCATGGTGTTGCCCACCGTGCCGGTGCCGCCGGTGCTGGCGAAAGCCGCCTTCACCTTGACGGCCTGGTGCATCAGGTCATAGCGGTAACCGACCCGCGCCTCGGGCGACAGTTCGATGCCCCAGAGATTGACCCCGGTCTTGAAATCGGCGCCCAGCGCGGTCCGCAGGCTGCTGGCATAATAGGGCGCGACCTGCAGGTTGAAGCCGGGGCCGCCATTGGCCTCGGTATAGCCCTCCTCGCGCATGGTCAGGCCATCCAGGCTGGCATAGGGATCCATGTCGATGCCGAAGGACTTCAGCATCACGCCCATCTTGCCGCCCAGCGCCACCATCTGGCTGGCGCGCTTGCTGGTGGCATTGCGGAACACACCGCCGATATTGATGCCGCGATTACCCGTGAAATCGCCATAGGCGACCGCCAGCTGGCTATCGACAAAGACCTTGCGGCCCTGCCAGTGCGAATAGCCGGTCAGCATGAACCATTCGGTCTCGGTCTTGGTCAGGCGCGGCTGCACCTGGGAGACATCGCCCGTGTAGAAGGTGAAGGCGGCGCCATACCAGCCGTTGCGCGGGCTGCCCGCGTCCACGCCCAGCGAGAAGCCCCAGCCGCGATCCTTGTACTGGACGGTGCTGCCGGACCCGGCGATCTTGCCCTTGTTGTTGATATGGCCGGAGAATTCCTCGCCCCACAGGGTCATTTCGCCGGGCACCTTGGCGAAACTCCGCAACAGGCGCTGACGCGCCGCCACCGGGCCGCTGGCCTGGTCGGTGATCATCACCGCGATGTCGCGCGCCCCGCCCGACACATCGGGCGCGAACTGCGAGAAAGCGATCTGCGCCTGTTGCTGCGAGGCGTCGATATTGATGCCGCTGGAGGCCAGGCCGGGCTGGTTGTAGACGGTCAGGCTGCGGGCGATGGCCGAGCCCAGTTCCGCATCGTTGCCCAGCGCCGCGACGGCGTTGGGGAACACCTGGAGCGCCTCGCCCTTGAGGTTGAGGCCCGCCGTGCCGTCCCGGTTGGTGGCGCCGGTGGAGCGGGGAATCAGGCTCAGGGTCAGAACCTGCTGGCCGC
>CALDFO010000034.1 GCA_937942205.1 uncultured Alphaproteobacteria bacterium | reverse complement strand
GACAGCTTCCTTCCCCCGCGAGCGAAGCGACGAGCGGGGGAAGGTGTCGCAGCGAGGTGTTTGCGGAGCAAACCCGAGCTGTGACGGATGGGGGAAAAAATAAAGAGGTGTATATGAGTTCTGTTCTGACAAAGACCGAAGGCCCCGTCGGCATTGCGACCCTCAACCGGCCCGAGGCGCTGAACGCGCTGAACACCCCATTGCTGGACGAGCTGGCGGCGGCGCTGGAAGCCTGGGACGCCGGCCGCGAGGTCCGCTGCATCATCGTCACCGGCAGCGAACGGGCCTTCGCGGCGGGCGCCGACATCAAGGAGATGCAGCCCAAGAGCTTTTCCGACATGCACCGGGAGAACCTCTATGGCGCCCAGTTCGACCGCATCGCCCGTATCGCCAAGCCCATCATCGCGGCGGTGGCGGGCCATGCCCTGGGCGGCGGCTGCGAGCTGGCGCTGGCCTGCGATTTCGTCATCGCCGCCGACACCGCCCGCTTCGGCCAGCCGGAGATCAGCCTGGGGATCATGCCCGGCCTGGGCGGCAGCCAGCGGCTGGCCCGGGCGGTGGGCAAGGCCAAGGCGATGGACCTGTGCCTGACCGGCCGGGTGATGGACGCCGCCGAGGCCGAGGCCAGCGGGCTGGTGTCGCGGGTGGTGCCCGCCGACCTGCTGATGGCCGAGGCGTTGAAGGCCGCCCAGAAGATCGCCGCCCAGTCGGCCCCCGCCGCCGCCATGGTCAAGGATGTGGTCAACCGCGCCTTCGAGACCAGCCTGGCGGAGGGGCTGCATTACGAGCGCCGGGCCTTCCACGCCATGTTCGCCACCCGGGACCAGAAGGAGGGGATGGCGGCCTTTGGCGAGAAGCGGAAACCGGGGTTCCGGGACGAATAGCGCCTGAAACGGGGATTTTGTCGCCCCCTTTTGTTGACCGGGGAGCCGTCTGGGGCTATACGCGCCCCTCTTTCGGCAGAATCCAAGGACGACCCATGCCCAATATCGCCTCCGCCAAGAAGCGCACCCGCACGACCGCGAAGCGCACGGCGATCAACACGTCCCGCAAGACCCGCGTGCGCGGCTTCATCCGCAAGGTCGAGGAAGCCATCGCCTCGGGCGACAGCAAGGCCGCCCTGGCCGCCCTCAAGGCCGCCGAGCCGGAGATCATGCGCGGCGTGACCAAGGGCGTGCTGCACAAGAATACCGGCGCCCGGAAGGTTTCCCGCCTGACCAAGCGCGTCAAGAAACTGTCGTAGTAACCAACACGCTGGAATCCTTTCCGGATTCAAGTCAAGACAAAGGCCCGGAACAAAATCCGGGCCTTTTTTATTTGTCCGTGTGCGGATTCTTCAAAGCGCCATATTTCGCCGCCGCAACACGGAGCATTTCGCGGCTAAGTCCCTGATTCAAAAAAGAGCACCCGCGAAATTCTATTTTCCGTATACGTCACAACCATTTAGTGCCGGTCACAAAAGCGAAAAATTTTTCGAATCAGGCGGATTGTTCGCAGTTTGTCCCCTTGTTTGACAGCGGGCACTGGGCGTATCTTAACCACCGTTGGCGCGGGCAGCAGGCATGTCGACGATTACACAAAGGAAAAAC
>CALDFO010000033.1 GCA_937942205.1 uncultured Alphaproteobacteria bacterium | reverse complement strand
CCCGCCAGGAAATCGTGTCGCCGTCCTGCCACATCTCCACCACCAGCGTCTCGCCGGGAAAGACCGGCTTGGAGAAGCGCACATCGAACTGGGCGATCCGCTCCGGCTGATAGTGCGCGATCCTGGACAGGACGGCGCGGCAGGCGGTGCCGTAGGAACACAAGCCATGCAGGATCGGGCGCGGAAAGCCCACCATCTTCGCGAACGCCGGATCGCGGTGCAGCGGATTGCGGTCGCCCGACAGCGCATAGAGAAACGCCTGGTCGGGCCGGGTATCGGCTTCGGTCACCAGGTCGGGGGCGCGGTCCGGCAACACATGCAGCGCCGGGCCGCCTTCCGGTGATCCACCGAAACCGCCATCGCCACGCGCGAAGATGGAGGTGACGATGGTGAACAGCTTGTCGCCCGAGGCGGCGTCGCGGCTGACACGCTCCTGCACCAACACCGCGCCCTTGCCCTCACCCTTGTCCAGGATGGCCAGCATCCGTTCGTCGGACAGCACCTCGCATTTGGAGGGCAGCGGCTTGTGGAAGGTGATGCGGCGCTCGCCATCCACCACCATGGCGAAATTGATGTTGGATGTCTGCGGCATCCGCTGGCGTTCGGGCGGAGCCTCGCCGCGCGCGATCACGCTGGCAAAGGTCGGCACCACCTTCAGGCCGTTATTCTCATAGACAAAGGGCAATTCCCGCTCGTCCAGCGGATCGCGGCCCATCCCCACCCCCAGGGCATAGAGCATCACGTCCTTTTCGTCATAGCGCGACGCCAGCCCGGTGGCGCCGGACTGCATCATATCGTCATAATCTATCGGCATAGGCACCTCGCCGGGACAATCTAGGCGCTGTAGGATCACATTGCCATGTCCCTGCCCGCACCGTCCGCCAGCCCGTCCAATTCCGGCGCCCCGCCGCCCGGCTATCCGCCCAAACGCGGCAACGGCTGCCTCTGGGGATGCCTGGGGGTCGCGTTGCTGCTGTGCCTGCCGATGATCCTGGCCGCCGGCTATGGCAGCTGGTTCCTGTGGAGCGGCTACAAGCGCGATCCGGTGCTGCGGGTGGTGGGCGAGATGATCCGGCATGACGGCACCGCCCGCATGGTGCTGGGCGAGGAGATCGTCATCACCGGGGTGCAGGGCGGCGTCTTCTCCTGGGTCCAGGGCGCCAGCCGGTCGGCCACACTGGTCGAACTGGAGGGCAGCCGGGGCCGGGGCGTGCTGGCGGTCACCGCCCATAGGGAAGTGACCGGGCCGAAGCTGGACAGCGCCATCCTCACCGGCCCGGACGGCGGCCGCCATGACCTGCTGCGGGGCGCCACGCTCCGCGCGCCGGACGGGTCCATCTGACGGGTCCATCTGACCGGTCCATCCGGGACGATTGCATCTAGCCCTGCCGCCGCGACACCGTTAGCGTTCCCGCCAACAAGAACAGGCGGGAGAGACAAGATGCGAACGATCCGTGCGGCGGCAGTCCTGGCCTTGCTTGCGGCCCTGGCGGCTCCGGCGACGGCCCAGGACTTCCATGTCGATCCCACCTTCCTGCACCGTCATCTGCCGGACATCGCGGTGGGCAAGGCGGGGCTTTCCAGCGCCACCGCCGCCTGGCGGCCGGTCTTTGGCGAGGGCGACGCCAATTCCGGCATCCTCAAGGGCGTGTCCCGCTTCGGCGAACTGAGCGTGGCCGCCAAGGGCGCCAGCGCCCGTGTGCGCTATGCCCGCGAGGAGAATGTCATCGTCATCCGCGAGGGCGACGGCAGCATCCTGTATGACGGCAAGGCCAATCCGGTGAAGGCGGACGATTTCGTCTACATTCCGCCGGGCGTGGAATTTTCCGTCCAGGCGGGAGCCCGGCCGCTGAAGGCGGTCATCACCGGCTTCAAGATACCCGAGGGCGTGACGATCACGACGCCCGCCGCCATGCCGGTGGCCAACATCTCCGAGGTCGCGCTGACCGAAGTGGCGGGCCATCCCAACTCGGCCCGCTATCGCCTGTTGATGGGCGACACCGCCAGCAAGCGCGACCGGCTGGCGGTGGCGCATACCATGGTCAGCCTCTATCTGCTGGAACTGGCGCCCGGCGGCACCAATGCGCCGCACCATCACGAATTGCAGGAGGAAATCTATCTGCTGCTGGACGGCAGCGGCGAGATGGTGGCGGGCAGCGGCATGAACGGCATCGAGGGCAAATACCCGGCCAGGCCGGGCGACGCCTATTTCTACCGCGCCAACGCCACGGTCGGCTTCTACAATGCCGCCGACAAGCCGGCGCGCATCCTGGCGCTGCGCAACACCGCGCCGCTGGGCATCGGCCTGCGCGACCGCTGAGGAGACCATCATGCAACGCCGCGATTTCCTCAAATATGCCGCCGCCCTGCCCGCCAGCGCCCTGTTCGCGCCGCTGAACGCGCTGGCCCAGTCCACACGCGGACAGGTGAAGATCACGGCCATCAAGGCCGTCGGCCTGAAAGACCCGGGCAGCACCTCGATCAAGCAGCAGTCGCTGATCCGCATCGATACCGATGCCGGGATCAGCGGCTATGGCGAATGCGGCGCCGACGGCCCGGTCGCCCGCCGCGTCATCGCCAACTATAACGGCGAGGGCCGCCTTCCCCATCTGGGCCTGATCGGCAAGGATCCGCTGGCGATCCAGGTCCATTTCCACAATATGTTCTATGCCTATGAGCAGCGCGGCCGCGCCATGCGCGTGCTCAGCGGCATCGACATGGCGCTGTGGGATCTGGCGGGCAAGCTGCTGAACCTGCCGGTGTCCAAACTGCTGGGCGGCAATTTCCGCGACGAGATCGACCTCTATTCGCACTGCCCCGGCGGCGATTTCCTCGACAAGGGCGCCTGGCGCGCCCGCGCCGCCGAACTCAAGGCCGACCCGCACGGCTTCAAGGCTTTCAAGGTCGACACCCACCATGTGCTGGGCGTGCCGATGCAGCAATACACCCCCAGCCTGGGGCCGCAGGATTTCCGCAAGATGGAACGCGCCTATGCGCTGGCGCGCGAGGCGCTGGGCGACGATACCGACATTCTGGTGCATTGCCATTGCGAGTTCGATGTGCCCAGCGCCATCGGCATCGCCCGGGCGATCGAGCCGATCCGGCCGCTCTATTTCGAGGACGCGCTGCAGCCGGGCTGGTCGGAGGGCTGGAACGCCCTGCGCCGCGCCACACGCGTGCCGCTGATGACCGGCGAGAATATGGAACTGGCGGAATGGGCCATTCCCTTCCTGGAGAACCAGGCGGTGGACATCTTCCAGCCCGACATCATCAATTCGGGCGGCATCACCGGCACCAAGATGATCGCCGACACCGCCGCGCGCTGGCGCATTCCCATCGCCCTGCATAATGTCAGCGGCCTGTTCCTGAACCTGGCTTCACAGCAACTGGCCGCCGCTTTGTTCAACTGCCCGCGCATCGAATGTTCGCGGGGGGCGACCAAGCTCAAATGGGCCAAGACCAACCCGCTGGTGATCCGGGACGGCAAGATGAAAGTGCTGACAGCGCCCGGCCTGGGGGCGGAACCCGATCCCGATTTCGTGCGCGCCAGCCTGGCGCCGGGCGAAAGCGGCTGGGCCTGACTTCCTTACCGGTCTTTACCGGGCCGAGGACGGCCAGGGCAGGCCCGGCCCGTCGGCGGCGATATGGGCCAGCGGCACGCCGTTGCGGTCGATACAGGCGCGAGCGGTGTCATAGCCCTGCTGGATGGCGGCGTCGAACTTCCGCCAGTCGCGCAACTGGATGTCCGGCATCGGCGGCTCGATCAGGAAATCGCACTGTTCGCGCACCACCCGGCGCTGGGCTTCCGATCCCACCGTGCCCGACCGCATCAGGATGGAGATGATGCTGGGATTGCCCCGCATCCGCTGGCCGATCAGCCACCACCAGGGCCGCTCGCCATAGCGGGAGTCCTGGGCCTTGAGGTCGATCTCGCCGGTGATGTCGCAGGCGATGATCGGCCCCTCGCCGCCCTGCTCGCGCATCACATCCACCGGCAGGTTGTTCATCACGCCGCCATCCACCAGCAGATGGCCGTGATGGGTGACCGGCGGCAGGATGCCGGGCAGCGCCACGCTGGCGCGCAGCGCCCGCCACAGCTTGCCCTCCCGATGGACATGGATGCGGCCGTTGGTGAGGTCGGAGGAGACCGCGAAGAAGGGAAGCGGCAGTTCCTCGATGCAGGCCTCGTCGAAATGCTCGCGCAGCCGGGTGCTGACCTTGCGGCCGCGCACGATGGCGATCAGGGGAAGCGTGTAGTCCGACAGCGGATTGTCGTCCACGAACACCGCCCGCATGCGCTCGCGCAGTTCGTGCACATCCCATTCGCGCGCCAGGCCCGCCGCGATGATCGCGCCCATCGAGGTGCCGCCCAACTGGTCGAAGGGCACCCCGGCCTCCTGCAAAGCGCGGATGATGCCGATATGGGCGAAACCCCGCGCGCCGCCGCCGGCCAGCACCAGGCCCACGGCGCGCCCGGCGACGAACCGCGCCACCCGCGCCACGTCGCGCGAAAGGCCGGCGCGCAGGTGGTGATGCGCCTTGAACAGGCCCGCACGGGTGGAGAAATGCTCGGGCAGCACGGCGCTGGCCCCGTCGGGATGCAGCAGCAGCAATTCGGGCAGGCCCGAGGCCCGCGCCTTG
>CALDFO010000032.1 GCA_937942205.1 uncultured Alphaproteobacteria bacterium | reverse complement strand
CCCGCCGACAGCCCCGCCGAGCGCCGCCTGCGCTATGTCTTCGACGAGGGCCATCACCTGTTCGACGCCGCCGACAGCGGCTTTGCCGCCGCGCTGTCGGGCCGCGAGATGGCCGAGCTGCGGCGCTGGATTCGCGGCCCCGAAGGCCGCGCCCGCACCCGGATGCGCGGGCTGGAAGAGCGGTTGAAAGACCTGATCGCCGACGACGAGGCGGCGCAAGGCGCGCTGGAGGACGCGGTGCAGGCGGCAAGCGCCCTGGCGGGCGACGGCTGGACGCAGCGCCTGGGTCCGGGCGCGCGCGGCCCGGGTGGGGGCTTTCTGGCGCTGGCCTATGCCCATGTGCGCGCCCGCAGCGCCGCAGCCGACGCCTTCTACACCCTGGAGGCCGAGCCCCATCCCATGGGCGAGGAGCTGATGCAGGCAGTGCGCGGGTTGTCGCGGGGGCTCAAACGCATCGCCGATCCACTGGCCCGGCTGGCGCGGCTGTTGCGCCAGAAGATGGACGACAAGACCGCCGCGCTGGAGCCCTATACCAAGGCGCGGCTGGACGCGGCGGCGCGGGGCGTGGAGCGGCGCGCCCGGCGCATCCTGCCCGCCTGGATCGCCATGCTGGACACGCTGGAAACGGGCGAGATCACCGACGACTTCGTGGACTGGTTCGAGGTGACGCGCGAGGACGGGCGCGACGCCGATGTCGGGCTGGAACGGCATTGGGTGGATCCCACCGTGCCCCTGGCCGCCGAAGTGCTGGAACCGGCGCATGGCGCGCTGATCACCTCGGCCACGCTGCGCGACATCGGCGGAGACACCGATGCGGACGAAAACAGCCATTGGGCCTCGGCCGAGGTCCGCACCGGCGCGGGCCACCTGCCGCTGCCGGCGCGCCGCGCGCATTTCGGCTCCCCCTTCCGCTATGACGGCCAGTCCCGCGTCTTCATCGTCAAGGATGTCGGCCGGCGCGACCCGCAGGCGCTGGCCGCCGCCTATCGCGAACTGTTCCTGGCCTCGGGCGGCGGCGCGCTTGGCCTGTTCACCGCCGTGCGGGCCTTGCGCGCGGTGGGCAGCCGCATCGCCGCCCCGCTGGCCGAGGCGGGATTGACGCTGTACGCCCAGCAGATGGACCGGCTGGATACCGGCGCGCTGGTGGACCTGTTCCGCGCCGAGGAAAATGCCTGCCTGCTGGGCACCGATGCCCTGCGCGACGGAGTGGATGTGCCGGGGCGGTCCCTGCGGCTGGTGGTGTTCGACAAGGTGCCCTGGCCCAAGCCCACCATCCTGCACAAGGCCCGCCGGGCCCGGTTCGGCAAGGGCTATGACGACCTGATCACCCGATTCCGGCTGAAACAGGCGTTCGGGCGGCTGATCCGGGGGCCGCAGGACCGGGGCTGTTTTGTGATCCTGGAAGGGGCCACCCCCAGCCGCCTGCTGGCGGCCTTTCCGCCCGGCGCCCCGGTCAAGCGCTGCGGCCTGGCCGAGGCGATTGGGGATATCCGCACATTCCTCAACCCGGAGCCGCCGCCCCCCCTTATAACCCTCTAATGGTAACCCTGTGATGGCCGCGATCCTGGAACCCTCCACCGACGACAGCTATGGCCGTTTCACGACGGGCATCCTGCCCAGCCATGTGCTGACGCGGCTGCTGGACCAGGGCCGCGAGGTCACCGCCGCCGAGCCCTTCGCGCCGGGCCAGATCCAACCCGCCTCGATCGACCTGCGGCTGGGGCCGGTGGCCTACCGGGTCCGCGCCAGCTTCCTGCCCGGCCCCGCCGCCACGGTGGAGGACAAGCTCGGCGCCGTCTTCATGCACGAGGTGGATCTGAGCGAAGGCGCGGTGCTGGAAGCGGGTTGCGTCTATATCGTGCCGCTGCTGGAACGGGCCGCGTTCAGCGCCCGCATTTCCGGCACCGCCAATCCCAAAAGCTCCACCGGCCGCATCGACGTCT
>CALDFO010000031.1 GCA_937942205.1 uncultured Alphaproteobacteria bacterium | reverse complement strand
CTCAGCGGTAGAGCAGCGGTTTTGTAAACCGAAGGTCGGGGGTTCAATCCCCTCATCCGGCACCAGCATCGCCGATGGGCGAACAACGCCAGTCATGCTATGGACTCTCCCGAAAAAGCGAACCGGCACAGCCGGTCACCAAGCCTTTGGGAGCGCCTGCCATGAAACGCCCGATCCTGACTTGTGCCCTGTTGGGCGGCCTGCTGCTGTCCACCGCGCCTGTCCTGGCGCAATCCTTGGCCGACCGCATCAGCCATTACGATCCGGCCAAGACGCGCGACCTCAAGGCGGTGCATGGCGGCGCGGGCACCATGAATTATATGGGCCTGATGGACGCCAAGTCGCTGTCCACCAACTTCATCTTCCTGCATCGCGGCTTCCTCAAGCCCAAGGGCGGCATCGGCCAGCATTTCCACAACCAGTGCGAGGAGATGTTCGTCATCCTGGACGGCGAAGCCGAATTCACCGTCAACGGCCGCACCTCGCGCCTGACCGGTCCGGCGGGCGCGCCCAACCGGATGGGATCGTCGCACGCCATCTACAATCCCGGCGACAAGCCGGTGGAGTGGATGAACATCAATGTCGGCACCTCCAAGACCTATGACAATTTCGACCTGGGCGACACGCGTGAAGGCGCCGCCCTGGACCCGATCCCGCAATTCATCACCATGAAGCTGGACAAGGCGCTTCTGAAACCGGCGGCGGGCCAGGACGGGGTCTCGCGCCGCCGCGCCCTGGGGCCCAGCGTCTTCTATACGCCCTGGGCTTATCTGGATCATGTGCTGGTCGCGCCCGGCGCCGCCACCGCCACCAGCCGCACGCCCGACATGAGCGAGGCCTATTACGTCATCTCCGGCGACGGCAGCGTGACGGTGAACGGCGAAACCGTCGCCATCAAGAAAGGCGATGCGATTCCGGTGGACCTGGATCAGGCCAAATCCTTCAAGGCCGGTTCCACCGCCCTGGAACTGATGGTGATCGGGGTGGCCAAGGATCTGGAGACCAAAAAGGCGTTTCAGGCGGTGGCCGCCAACGCCTTTTAGGCTGTCACTTTCCCCGTTCGATATGGCGGGCGGCTTTCATGGGCGCGCGGGTGCGTTATCCTGAGAGCATGAAAAGCCGCAAAGTCATGACCACCCCCGTCGCCGTCCATGTCGCCAAGACCATCCCCTCGCCCGTCGGGCGGCTGACGCTGGTGGCGGGCGAACGCGGCCTGGCCGCCATCCTGTGGGAGAAGGACGATCCCAAACGGGTGCGGCTGAACATCGTCAAGCAAGACCCCGGCCATCCGGTGCTGCGGGAGACCGAGCGGCAGCTGGGTGAGTATTTCGCGGGCAAGCGCACAAGCTTCACCGTGCCGCTGGATTTCCGGGGCACCGATTTCCAGAAACAGGTCTGGCGGGCGCTGCTGACCATTCCTTTCGGCCAGACCCGCAGTTACGCCCAGATCGCCCGCCAGGTGAACAATCCCAAGGCGGTGCGCGCGGTGGGCGCGGCCAACGGCCGGAACCCCATCTCGATCATTGCGCCCTGCCATCGGGTGATCGGCGCGAGCGGCAAGCTGACGGGCTTTGCCGGAGGATTGAAAGCCAAGGCGCGGCTGCTGGCGCTGGAAGCCGCCTATTTGCGGTAGTACAGCGGAATTTCGCCGGGAATCTTCGCCGAGAGGCGATAGATGCTGGTGGAGGCGGTAATGAACACCGTCTTGCCGTCCTCGGCGAAAGCCAGGTTGGCGGCCACTTCCGGCAGTTCGATGCGGCCCAACCGCTTGCCCTGGGGCGACAGGATGGAAATGCCATCCACGCCGGTGGCCCAGACATTGCCCGCGCTGTCCACCTTCAACCCGTCCGGCACGCCGCCCGCCGGACCCTTGGCATCCTTGGGCCAGGTGTAAAAGACGCGCGGATTGGACAAGGCGCCGCCCGCGCCGATGGTCCAGGCGCGGATCACTTCATCGGGCATCGAATTGGAGACATACAGCGTCTTGCCGTCGGGCGAGATGCCGATGCCGTTGGGCGCCTTCATGTCGGTGACCATCGCCGTCAGCTTGCCCCCGGCATAGCGATAGACGCCGTTGAACTTGATCTCCTTCTTGGGGTCGGCGTCCATCTTGGGCAGGCCGAAGCTGGGATCGGTGAACCACAGCGCCCCGTCCCGGGCGAACACCAGGTCGTTGGGGCTGTTGAGGCGCTTGCCTTCATACTTGGACAGGAAGGGCTTGAGATTGCCCTTGTCGTCCATCCGTTCGATGGCGCCGATGCCCATGCGGGTGAGCAGAATGCTGCCGTCCTTGTCGGTGACCATGCCGTTGGAGCCGAAATTGGCCGTCACCGGCGCATTCTTGATGCCGCCGGAATCGTTCAGCACCACCTCCACCCGGCCCAGCCGGTTGAGGGTGCGGACCTTGTTGGCGCGCACATCGGAGAACCACAACAGGCCGTCCTTCCACATCGGGCCTTCGGTGAAGATGAAACCGCCCGCGACGCGGCCCACCACCGTGCCCGGCACGATCACCGCATCCAGTGCGGGATCGAGGCGCACGATCTTCGGCGCGGCGGCGGCTTTCATCATGGCCTGGGCCTGGACGGGAAGCGGCAGCGCCAGCAGGCAGACGGCTGCGAGAGACCGCAGGGCGGTCTTGCGGGTGA
Organism: uncultured Alphaproteobacteria bacterium; assembly: GCA_937942205.1. Classification (GTDB taxonomy): domain Bacteria; phylum Pseudomonadota; class Alphaproteobacteria; order Micropepsales; family Micropepsaceae; genus Rhizomicrobium. The sequence continues at coordinate 371 of CALDFO010000031.1, read as the reverse complement.
CGGTCTTCATGGCATTCCCCCTGAAAGCTTGTCTTTGGCCGCAGTCTAAATCTGCTGCAAGGTGTTGGGCAACCGGTCGCGGACGATGCCGTCGGAAGGAAAATGCTGCGCCAGCGCCGCGCCGCAGATTTCCACCGCCCGCACGAAACCGTCGCCCGCATGGCCCCCCGCATGGCCCGATGTCATGCCGCCGGTCACCGCCGCCGCCGCCGCGTCCCAGGGCGCGGTCCCCACCGCCTGGTGGATATTGGCATGGGCGACGATCTCCACCTTGCGGTCGGCGAAAGAGGCGAAGATCAAAACATGCGGCTCGGAATCCGACAGCCGCGCCCCGGTCGCGGCGAAATGACGGCGGGCCGCCGCGCGCACCC
>CALDFO010000030.1 GCA_937942205.1 uncultured Alphaproteobacteria bacterium | reverse complement strand
ATCGCCAAATATGCTCCCGACGCCTTCGTCATCTGCATCACCAACCCGCTCGACGCGATGGTGTGGGCACTGCAGCGCTTCTCCGGCCTGCCCTCGTCCAAGGTCATCGGCATGGCCGGCGTGCTCGATTCCTCGCGGTTCCGCCACTTCATCGCCGACGAGCTCAAGGTTTCGGTCGAGGACGTCACGGCGTTCGTCCTGGGCGGCCACGGCGACTCCATGGTGCCGCTCGCCCGCTACTCGACCGTCGCGGGCATTCCGCTGACCGACCTGGTCAAGATGGGCTGGCTCAGCAAGGACCGGCTCGAGCAGATCATCCAGCGCACGCGCGATGGCGGCGCCGAGATCGTGGGCCTGCTCAAGACCGGCTCGGCCTATTACGCCCCGGCCACCAGCGCCATCCAGATGGCGGAAAGCTATCTCAAGGACCAGAAGCGCGTGCTGCCCTGCGCCGTCTATGTGAACGGGGCCTATGGCATCTCGGATCTCTATGTCGGCCTGCCGGTGGTGATCGGCGAGAAGGGCGTGGAGCGCGTGGTCGAACTGAACCTGACGGACGAGGAAAAGGCCGGGCTGAACAAGTCGTCCGACGCCGTGAAGGGCCTGATCGAGGCCTGCAAGAAGCTGGAGCCCAGACTCGTCTGAGTTCCGGCGAACCCGTTTTTCAGCCATAAGACTGAACCAAAGGCCCCGCCTCTCATTCCCTGGCGGGGCCTTTCTTTGTACCAGCCGCCGGAAGGTTCGTGACATGAGGTTCGGAGCATATGGGACGCTTGCCGCCCTTCTGGCGCTGCCGGTCCAGCCGGTGGCGGCCCAGACCACAACACAGACCGCAACACAGACCGCGACCCTGGTGGTGCATGTTGAGAAGACCGTGGCGGGCGGCATTCTGCGCCTGGGCCTGTATGACGCGGCGGGCTATCCCGACGATGACGCCAAGCCGGTCGCCAGCGCCGATGTTCCCGCCCAGGCGGGGCGCACCAGCGTCACCCTGACGGGCTTGGCGCCCGGCACCTATGCCATCCAGGCCTATCAGGACCGCAACGGCAACGGAAAGATGGATTCCAGCTGGCTGGGCCTGCCGCTGGAACCCTATGGCTTTTCGCGTGACGCCACGCCCCGCCTGTCCAAGCCCGGCTTCGACCGGGTGAAGTTCGCGGTGACGGCGGGCGCGAACAGCCAGACCTTTTCTCTGCAGAATACGGGTTCGCCGCAGAATACCGGCGGCCGCTGAGCCGTTTCCCAGCCCTGCCCGGCATGGTAAGCGGGGCCGGCCATGAGCGACGCTCCCCCTTCGATTTACCGTCCGCGCGACCTGCATCTGTTCGTCACCTCGCGCTTCATCTCCACCGCCGCGATGCAGATCCAGTCCGTCGCCATCGGCTGGCAGATCTACGACATGGAGCGCAGCGCCCTGTCGCTGGGCCTGGTGGGCCTGTGCCAGTTCCTGCCCATATTCCTGCTGACCCTACCGGCCGGCGACATCACCGACCGTTTCAACCAGCGGCGGGTCTACAGCCTGGCGGCGGGTATCCAGGCCCTGTGCAGCGCCCTGTTCCTGGGCCTGTCGCTGCTGACGCCCCATACCGCCTGGCCCTTTTATGTCGTGCTGGTGCTGTTCGGGGCGGCGCGCGGCTTCGCCGGGCCGTCCGGCTCCTCGCTGCTGCCTTTCCTGGTGCCGCCGGAGCGGCTGTCCCGCGCCATCGCCTATTCCTCGTCGGTCTTCACCACGGCGGTGATCTCCGGCCCGGCGCTGGGCGGCTTTCTCTATGCCCTGGGGCCGGTGCCGGTCTATGCGCTGTGCATCGCCTTCTTCATCGGCGCGGCGCTGATCGTGTCGGGCCTGGGCGGCCGCCGCTTCAAGCCCGAAGAGACCCAGGCCACCCGCTTCGAGCGCGTCGCCGAAGGCGTCACCTTCGTGCGTTCGCGCCCGGTGGTGTTCGGGGCCATCAGCCTGGACCTGTTCGCGGTGCTGCTGGGCGGGGCCACGGCGCTGTTGCCGATCTTCGCCCGCGACATCCTGCATGTGGGACCGATCGGCCTGGGCTTCCTGCGCAGCGCCCCGGCGCTGGGGGCCTTCCTGACGGCGCTGTATCTCACCCGCTGGCCGATCCAGCGCCATGTCGGCGCCAAGATGTTCGCCGCCGTGGCGGTGTTCGGCGTCGCCACCATCGTGTTCGGGCTTTCGACCCTGTTTCCGCTGTCGCTGGCGGCGCTGTTCATCCTGGGCGCGTCCGACATGGTCAGCGTCAATGTCCGCTCATCGCTGATCCAGTTGTCCACGCCGGACCAGATGCGCGGCCGCGTCTCCAGCGTCTCGATGCTGTTCATCGGCGCGTCCAACGAGCTGGGCGAGTTCGAATCGGGCACCACCGCCGCCCTGTTCGGCACCGTGCCGGCCGTGGTGCTGGGCGGGGTGGGCACGCTGCTGGTGGTGGCGCTGTGGATGCGGTTCTTCCCGCCGCTGCGGCGGGTGGACAAGTTCAGCGATGTGGCGGTGCCGGTCTAAAGAAGATCAGAAATCATAAGCCAGCCGCACCATCGCCCCGTCGGGCGAGGCTTCCAGGCTGGAATAGAAATTATACCTGTTGTAGCGCGACACCACGAGCTGGCTGTAGCCGATGGCGATCACCGAACTGGCCAGGGTGTCGTACCAGTGATGCTTCTTGGCCTCGACGCGGGTGAAGGAGACGAACTGGCTGGCGGCGAAAGCGGGCAGGCCATATTCCCAGCCATAACGCTTCCACAGATAGGACGAGCCCGACGCCGCCAGGGCGGTGGTGTCGGAGGGAAAGGATTTCCAGTCGCTGCCGTCGGGGCGGCGCTCGCGGATCACCTGCTTGAGGGCGAAGGCGGTGCCCACGGTCAGGACGGTGTTGAGGCCCAGCTGGGCCGCGCCGTTCCAGTCGTCCTTGTAGATCGAGATGCCGCCCGCCACCACGGGCAGGGCGATGGCGACCATGGTGCCGCTGGTGGTGAGGGCCTTGTTTCCGGCCGCCTGCGCCGCCGAGGGTGCGCACAGCAGCATGGCAAGAGCCAGGGCGAGGGAATGCCGCATGGGGAAACCTCGATCAGGAGGAACGGACGTAGACGTCCACGCGGTCGGTGGGACCGCTGTCGTCCGAGCCGCCCATGGCGCGCACATCGATGCGATCGGGCGACACGCCGTCGTCGATCAGCACCTGCCGGATGGCGAGGGCGCGCTTGAGTGACAGCCGCCGCGCGTCCGACCCCTTGTCGCCGCGCGTGCCGCCAAAGGCCTGCAACTCGACTCGCGCCGCCGCCGTGGTCATGGCGGCGTTCAGGTCGCCCGCCAGGAATTTGAGCGCGCCCAGCGCCCCCTCGGCGGGGTCGGTGGCTTCCTTGGCGAACAGGATGACGCTGCGCTTGGTCAGGTTGGCGCTGCCGGAGGCCGCCGGTTTGGCCGGGGCCGGGCTTGGAGCCGGGCCTGGAGCCGGTTTGGGGGCGGTTGCCTGGACCACCGGCTTTTGGGCGGGGGGCGCCACAGGGGTCTGGGGCGTCAAAGTCAGCGCCGGGCTGTTGAACATGCCGCCGGCAAAGGTGCGGGTGTCGGGGGCGGGCAGTGGCGCAGGCGCCGGGGCTGGCGCGGGTTTGGGCGCGGCGGTGGCGACGCGGGGCGTTGCCGGGCGAACTGGGCGCTTGCGGGCCGGATGCAACTGGACCGGGCCGCCCAGCTGGTTGGCGGGCTGGCCGGGATAGAGCAGGGGAGTGACATAGCGATAGCCCCGGCCATCGGGATAGAGCAGCAATTCGCCGCCGCGCATGGCCAGGGGATTCACCCGCACTTCCAGCCCGGTATTCACGCCCTGCGCCGCCGCCACGGGGATGCCGGCCAGCAAAAGACCGGCCGCAACAGCAAGTGTTGGCGATAGACGCATGGAATCCGACAGCTCAGAGGGTGCCCAGTCCACAGCCTAGCGGTAATCTAAGGCTTTGCAATACCTGTCAAATGCCGCAGATTTCGACCCGCAAGCTGGAGTCTGTGACGATGAAAACCCGTGCCGCGGTCGCTTATGGCGCCGGAAAGCCCCTGGTGATCGAGATCGTGGACCTGGAAGGCCCCAAGGCGGGCGAGGTGCTGGTGGAGATCAAGGCCACCGGCGTCTGCCACACCGACGAATTCACCCGCAGCGGCGCGGACCCCGAAGGACTGTTCCC
>CALDFO010000029.1 GCA_937942205.1 uncultured Alphaproteobacteria bacterium | reverse complement strand
GGCGGTGCTGGACGGCGGCGGGGGGGTGGGGATCGGGGCCAGCGACGTCTATCTCAACAGCGGGGGGGGGTTGAAAAGCTCCGAACCGGCGGCCGCCCTGGCGGCGGCGGCGGCGCTGGTCTCGTCCTTCGGCGGCGGGCCCCTGCCGCGCGACAGCGTCTTTTTCGGGGAAATCTCGCTGTCGGGCGACATCCGTCCGGTCCCCCAGGCCGAAGGCCGGATCAAGGAAGCCGCCAAGCTGGGCTTCAAGAGCGCCTTTGTTCCCAAGGGCACCAAATGCGACGCGGCCGGGCTGCAACTCACCGAAATCGCCGGCGTCGCCGAGCTTCTGCGCTTCGCCCCGGAGCCTAAGCCTTCACGGCGTGGTAAAGTCGAATCATGAGCTTCTCCTTCACCGTTCTCGATTTCCTGATCGTCCTGGTGATCGTGGTGTCGGCGGGCTATGCCGCCTGGCGCGGGTTCCTATGGGAAACCCTGACCATCTTCGCCTGGGTGGCGGCGGCTTTCGGCTGCCTCTATTTCGGCCCCTATATCGTGCCGCTGATCCGCTCGCTGGTGGCCGAAGCCTGGCTGGCCAGTGTGATCGCCTATGCGACGGTATTCCTGGCGGTGTTCATTCCGCTGGCCTTCATGAGCCATCGTTTCAGCGAAAGCGTGAAACATTCTCCTATCGGGCCGCTGGACCGCGCCGCCGGAATCGCCTTCGGGGTGGTGCGCGGGCTGGTGCTGGTGGGGCTGGCCTATCTGGCGTTTACCTATTTCGTCCCCATCCGCAGCCAGCCCGGCTGGATGACCGAGGCGCGGCTGCTGCCGGCGGTGCAGGCGACCTCCGAGGTGCTGCTGACCGTGGTTCCCGACCAGAATTATTACGCCCAGCGCGAGCGGGAGCCGGTGGTGATCCGCCAGGCCCCGGCCGCGCCCGGCCCGGTTCCCGCGCCCGCTTCCCAGCCCGTTCCGGCCCGCCCGGAGCGGCAGGCGGCCCCTGCCTCTGCTCCTGGCCCGGCCACCGGCCATGACCCCATGGCAGACCTGATCCGCAGCGGCGGAAATGTCAGGAAAAGCCCGGCTCCGGTGCAGCAGAACAGCGCGGGTGCAACTGCGAAATCCTATGGCGCGGGCGACCGCCAGGCGCTAGACAAGCTTGTGGAGACCGGCGGAAGCGGCAACCGATGACCGGCGAAAGCGATCACATCTGGGACGGCGACACGCTGCATGAGGAATGCGGCGTCTTCGGCATTTTCGACCATGCCGATGCCGGGGCCCTGTCGGTTCTGGGCCTGCATTCGCTCCAGCATCGCGGCCAGGAGGCGGCGGGCATCGTCACGTTCGACGAAGGCCATTTCACCGCCGAGCGCCATGCCGGGCTGGTGGGAGACGCCTTCGGGCGCGGCTCGCAGGCCGGCCGCAACCTCAAGGGCCGGTTCGCCATCGGCCACAACCGCTATTCCACGGCGGGCGGCAACCGCGCCGCCAATATCCAGCCCATGTTCGCCGATCTGGCGGGTGGCGGGCTGGCCATCGCCCATAACGGCAATCTGACCAACGCCCACACCCTGCGCCAGGAACTGGTGGCCCAGGGCGCGATCTTCCATTCCACCTCCGACACCGAGACCATCATCCATCTCACCGCCCGCAGCGCCAAGCCGCGCATCGTGGAAAAGCTGGTGGACGCGCTGTGCCAGGTGCAAGGCGCCTACTCGCTGGTGGCGCTGACCTCCAAGAAGGTGATCGGGGTGCGCGATCCCAACGGGGTGCGGCCGCTGGTGATGGGCAAGCTGGACGATGCGGTGATCTTCGCCTCGGAGACCTGCGCCCTGGACATCATCGGCGCGGAGTATGTCCGCGACGTGGCGCCGGGCGAGATGGTGGTGGTGGACCGGGACGGCATCCGCAGCCTGTTCCCCTTCAAGCCGCAGGAGCACCGTTTCTGCGTCTTCGAATACATCTATTTCGCCCGTCCCGATTCCACCCTGGAAGGGCGCAACGTCTATGAGGCGCGCAAGAATATCGGCGCGGTTCTGGCCGAGGAATCGCCCGCCGCCGCCGACATGGTGATCCCGGTGCCCGACAGCGGCGTGCCCGCCGCCCTGGGTTTCGCCAACGCGGCCGGGATTCCGTTCGAGCTGGGGATCATCCGCAATCACTATGTCGGCCGCACCTTCATCGAGCCGTCCGATTCCATCCGCCATCTGGGCGTGCGCCTGAAGCACAATCCCAACCGCGCCATGCTCAAGGGCAAGCGCGTGGTGCTGGTGGACGATTCCATCGTCCGCGGCACCACCTCCAAGAAGATCGTGGCGATGGTGCGCGACGCGGGCGCGGCGGAAGTGCATTTCCGCGTCTCCTCGCCGCCCACCACCCATAGCTGCTTCTATGGCGTGGACACGCCCAACACCGACGAGCTTCTGGCCCACAAGATGGACGTGGAGGCGATGCGCCGCTTCATCGGGGCCGACAGCCTGGCCTTCATCTCGATGAACGGTCTGTATCGCGCCATGGGCAAGGCCGAACGGGTGGCCCAGGCCCCCGGCTTCTGCGACGCCTGTTTCACCGGCGATTATCCCATCTCGCTGACCGACATTTCGGGCGGCGCGCGGCAGCTTTCGCTGCTGGCGGACGTGGCCTAGGACATCTTCCCATGAGCAAACCTCTCGAAGGGCGCATCGCGCTCGTCACCGGCGCGTCCCGCGGCATCGGGCGCGCCGCCGCCATCGCGCTGGGCGCGGCGGGGGCGCAGGTGATCTGCGTGGCGCGCACCACCGGCGGGCTGGAAGAGGTGGACGACGCCATCCGCAAGGCGGGCGGCGCGCCCGCCACCCTGGTGCCGATGAATCTGAAGGATTTCGACGCCATCGACCGGCTGGGGGCCTCGATCTACGAACGCTGGGGCCGCCTGGACGCGCTGATGGGCAATGCCGGCGTGCTGGGCCAGCTCACGCCGCTGGCGCAGCTTGCGCCCAAGACCTTCCAGGAGGTGATGGACGTCAATGTCACCGCCAACTGGCGCCTGATCCGCTCGCTCGATCCGCTGCTGCGCCAGTCCGATGCCGGGCGGGTGGTGTTCGTCTCCAGCGGCGCGGCCCGCAAGCACACGCCCTATTGGGGCGCCTATGCCATGAGCAAGGCGGCGCTGGAGATGATGGCCCTGACCTATGCCGCCGAGAACCGGGGCACGGGCCTGAAGGTCAATATCCTCAATCCCGGTCCCTTGCGGACCCAGATGCGCGCCAAGGCCATGCCGGGCGAGGATCCGGGCGTGCTGGCGACGCCGGAAGACATCGCGCCGCTGGTGGTGGACATGCTGTCGCCGTCCTACGACCGCAGCGAAGCGGTGGTGGATTTCCAGCCGAAATAGGCCGGCTTGTCATGCCCGTGCAATGCCCGCCTTCCCGGGGCATGACAGAAGAATTGCCTGCGACCACAATAATTTTCCTCTATGGCCGCCCTTGAGGCGGCCATCCAGTATCCCGGGTTCTATCGGGGGGCGTTTCTGGATGGGCGGGTCTTTCCCTGGCCGCCTCGCGGCCGGGGCCCGCCCATGGTGAGAACTACTTCCTCTTCGGGTCGTAGGGGTTCTTGCTGTTGCGCACGGAAAAGCGCAGCGGCGTGCCTTTCAGATTGAAAGATTCACGCAGGCCGTTGGAGAGATAGCGCAGGTAATCCTCCGGCAGGGCGTCGAGCTGGTTGCCGAACAGGGTGAAGCTGGGCGGCCGCGCCTTGCGCTGGGTCATGTAGCGGATACGGACGCGGCGGCCCGAAATGGCGGGCGTGGCGTGGCGCTGCAACGCCTGCTCCAGGAAGCGGTTGAGGGGGGCGGGGGAGACACGGGGGTTCCAGGCC